>NZ_CAXSQB010000054.1:0-4775 GCF_964239415.1 Clostridium sp. ATCC BAA-442
CCCCCGCCCGCCCCAGCAGCGGAGCCAGGGAGCGGAAGTGCTGCTCGGCCAGCAGCTCCGTGGGGGCCATCAGGGCGCACTGGCCGCCGTTTTTCGCCGCCAGCCACGCCCCGTAGGCCGCCACCATGGTCTTGCCCGAGCCCACATCGCCCTGCACCAGCCGGTTCATGGGCGCGCCGGAGGCGGTGTCGCCCGCCACCTCCTCCATGGCCCGCCGCTGGGCGGCCGTGAGGGAGAAGGGGAGCAGCGCCAGGAATTCCTCCACCGGCGGTGTGGAAAAGGGGACGCCCTCCGCACAGGTGCGCCGGGTGCGCAGCAGGGCCATGCCGCAGGCCAGGCAGAACAGCTCCTCGAAGATCAGCCGCCGCCGGGCCAGCTCCAGGGCCTCCTCGTCCCGGGGGAAGTGGATGTTCCGGCAGGCAAACTCGGCGGCGGCCAGGGCGTGCTCCCGCCGCAGTCCGGCGGGAAGCGTCTCCTCCATCTGCCCGGCGCACTCCTCCACGCAGCGGAGGGTCAGCCCCGCCAGCAGGTTGTTGGAGATCCCCCGGGTCAGGGGATAGATGGGCAGGATACGGCCGGTGAAGCGGGCCCTGTCCGCCCGCTCACACACCGGGTTGGTCATCTGACGCCGCCCCGGCGGGCCCTCCACCCGGCCGTAGACGACGTACGTCTCGCCGGTGCGCAGGGCGTCCTTCATATAGGACTGGTTAAAGAAGGTGGCGGTGACGCTGCCGGTGTCGTCCACCAGGCGGGCCTTCACCAGCTCCAGCCCCTTGCGGATGCGGGAGAGGTGGGGTGGCTCCGCCACCAGCAGCTCCAGGCACACCGGAGTGTCCACCGGGGCCGCCGCCACGGTGGAAAACCGGCGGCGATCCTCATAGTCCCGGGGAAAGTAGCGCAGCAGATCCTCCACCGTGGCCAGCCCCAGCTTCTCCAGGCTCCTGGCCCGGGCCGGCCCGATGCCGGGCAGCCGCTCCACCCCGTCGCCAAGCCGCAGCGCCATGGATGCTCCCTCCTCTCCTCTGTGAGGTCTTAGTGTAGCATATTTCCCAGACAGTGGCAAGGCCCCTTCCCCCCGACGGCGAAACCGCCAAATGCAAAACCGGCCGGTTGAATTTCCTGTGCGTGTCGCCAAGTTTTGCAACCACACACAAAATCGCTTGCAAAAAATCCGCCTTACTGCTATAATCAGTCTTAACATCGCATTTCCCCGCACGCCCCGGCGGCGGGGTCATGGCGGCCGGAGAGCCGCCGCAGCCGAACGGTGTCTGTTTGACGCGATCGGACTCATTTGATTCAGGAAGGAAGGACAGCATGGCGGAATGCAAATTTAACAAGGTCCTGGTGGCTAACCGGGGCGAGATCGCCATCCGCGTGTTCCGGGCCTGCTACGACCTGGGCCTGCACACGGTGGCCATGTACTCCAACGAGGATACCTTTTCTCTCTTCCGCACCAAGGCGGACGAGGCCTATCTCATCGGTGAGAACAAGTCCCCCCTGGGGGCCTATCTGGACATCCCCTCCATCATCGATCTGGCCCGCCGCCGCAACGTGGACGCCATCCACCCCGGCTACGGCTTTTTGAGCGAGAACGCCGACTTCGCCCGGGCCTGCGAGGAGGCTGGCATCACCTTCATCGGCCCCTCCTCCACCATTCTGGCCCAGATGGGCGACAAGCTGACCGCCAAGGCCATCGCCCATGCCTGCGGCGTGCCCACCATCCCCGGCTCCGACCGTCCCCTGAAGGACGGGGAGGAGG
Organism: Clostridium sp. ATCC BAA-442; assembly: GCF_964239415.1. Taxonomy (NCBI): domain Bacteria; kingdom Bacillati; phylum Bacillota; class Clostridia; order Eubacteriales; family Clostridiaceae; genus Clostridium; species Clostridium sp. ATCC BAA-442. The sequence goes on from NZ_CAXSQB010000054.1 coordinate 1,760, forward strand.
CCCTTGCAAAGGCTGTCGAATATGGCTTCCCCATCATCCTCAAGGCGGCCGGCGGCGGCGGCGGCCGCGGCATGCGCCGCTGCGACAAGCCGGAGGAGGTCATCCCCGCCTTCAACCTGGTGAAGAGCGAGGCCAAGAAGGCCTTCGGCAACGAGGACATCTTCATCGAGAAGTACCTGGTGGAGCCCAAGCACATTGAGGTGCAGATTTTGGGCGACAAGCACGGCAATGTGGTTCACCTGTTCGAGCGGGACTGCTCCCTCCAGCGCCGCTACCAGAAGGTGGTGGAGTTCGCCCCCGCCTTCTCCGTGCCGGAGGCCACCCGGCAGAAGCTTTATGAGGACGCGGTAAAGGTGGCCCGCCACGTGGGCTACGTCTCCGCCGGCACGGTGGAGTTCCTGGTGGACAAGAGCGGGAACCACTACTTTATCGAGATGAACCCCCGCATCCAGGTGGAGCACACCGTCACCGAGATGGTGACCGGCATAGACCTGGTGCGGGCCCAGATTCTCATCGCCGAGGGCCACCCCCTGTCCACCCCGGAGATCGGCATCCCCAGCCAGGACGCGGTGCACATGAACGGCTACGCCCTCCAGTGCCGGGTGACCACCGAGGATCCGGCCAACAACTTCGCCCCCGACACCGGCAAAATCACCGCCTACCGCTCCGGCGGCGGCTTCGGCGTCCGTCTGGACGGCGGCAACGCCTTTACCGGCGCGGAGATCTCCCCCTACTACGACTCCCTGCTGGTCAAGGTCACCTCCTGGGACAACACCTTCGAGGGGGTGTGCCGCAAGGCCATGCGAGCCATCAGCGAGGAGCATGTCCGCGGCGTCAAGACCAACATCCCCTTCGTCACCAACATTCTGGCCCACCCCACCTTCCGGGCCGGGGCGTGCCACACCAAGTTCATTGACGAGACTCCCGAGCTCTTCGACATCGACGTGGGCCGCGACCGTGCCACCAAGCTGCTCAAGTACATCGCCCAGATACAGGTCGATAACCCCTCCGCTGAGCGGGCCCAGTTCGACATTCCCCGCTTCCCGCCCTACGAGCACACCCCGCCCAAGTGCAACGGCCTCAAGCAGCTTTTGGACGAGAAGGGGCCAGAGGCGGTGCGGGACTGGGTGCTGGGACAGAAGAAGCTGCTCATCACAGACACCACCATGCGGGACGCCCACCAGTCCCTCCTCTCCACCCGGGTGCGCACCCGCGACATGCTCAAGGCCGCCGAGGGTACGGCAGAGATCCTCAACGACTGCTTCTCCCTGGAGATGTGGGGCGGCGCCACCTTCGACGTGGCCTACCGCTTCCTCCATGAGTCCCCCTGGGAGCGGCTGCGCCTGCTGCGGGAGAAGATCCCCAACATCCCCTTCCAGATGCTCCTGCGGGGGGCCAACGCCGTAGGCTACACCAACTACCCCGACAACCTCATCCGGGCCTTTATCCGGGAGTCAGCCCGGAGCGGCATCGACGTATTCCGTATCTTCGACTCCCTGAACTGGATTCCCGGCATGGAGATAGCCATAGACGAGGTGCTCCAGCAGGGCAAGCTGTGCGAGGCCACCCTGTGCTACACCGGTGACATTCTCGACCCCAAGCGGGATAAATATACCCTCAAATACTACGTGGACATGGCCAAGGAGCTGGAGAAGCGGGGCGCCCATCTGCTGTGCATCAAGGACATGTCCGGCCTCCTCAAGCCCTACGCGGCCAAGAAGCTGGTCACTGCCCTGAAAAACGAGGTGGGCCTGCCCATCCACCTGCACACCCACGACACCTCGGGCAACCAGGTGGCCGCCTATCTGATGGCCGCCGAGGCAGGGGTGGATATTGTGGACTGCGCCATCGACTCCATGTCCTCCACCACCAGCCAGCCCTCCCTGAACGCGGTGGTCACCGCCCTCCAGGGCCAGGAGCGGGACACCGGACTCGACCCCGAAAAGCTCCAGACCCTCTCCGACTACTGGGCCGACGTGCGCCTGCGCTACAGCCAGTTTGAGGCGGGCATCAAGAACCCCTCCACCGATATCTACCGCTACGAGATGCCTGGCGGCCAGTACACCAACCTCAAGAGCCAGGTGGAGAGCCTGGGCCTGGGCCACCAATTCGAGGACGTCAAGGAGATGTACGTCAAGGTCAACCACATGCTGGGCGACATTGTGAAGGTGACGCCCTCCTCCAAGATGGTGGGTGATCTGGCCATCTTCATGGTGCAGAACGAGCTGACCCCCGAGAACATTGTGGAGCGTGGAGAGGCTCTCACCTTCCCCGACAGCGTGGTGAGCTACTTCAAGGGCATGATGGGCCAGCCCGCCTGGGGCTTCCCCGAGGACTTGCAGAAGGTGGTGCTCAAGGGTGAGGAGCCCATCACCTGCCGCCCCGGTGAGCTGCTGGAGCCCGTCGACTTCGCCGCCGCCCGGCGGGAGGTGGAGAAGTTCTACCCCGGCGCGTCGGAGCAGAACATCATCTCCTGGTGCCTCTACCCCAAGGTGGTGGAGGAGTTCTTCCGCCACCGGCAGGAGTACGGCTACATCATGCGCATGGGCAGCCATGTGTTCTTCAACGGCATGGCCCTGGGCGAGACCAACAAGATCAACATCGAGGACGGCAAGACCCTGGTCATCAAATACCTGGGGCTGGGCGATCTCAACGAGGACGGCACCCGCAACGTCCACTTCGAGCTCAACGGCATGCGCCGCGAGGTGGCGGTGCCCGACAAGAACGCCGAGGCACAGGTGAAGCACGTTACGCTGGCCGATCCCTCCGACAAGAGCCAGGCGGGGGCCTCCATCCCCGGCATGGTGTCCAAGATCTGCGTCAAGCTCGGAGACGCGGTGGAGGAGAACCAGGTGCTGGCCGTCATTGAGGCCATGAAGATGGAGACGAACGTGGTGGCCCGCATGGCAGGCACCGTGGAGCAGGTGCTGATCAAAGAGGGCGGCTCCGTCAAGGCCGGCGAGCTGCTCATCACCATAAAGTAAGCGCAGGGGGGGGGGGGGGGGGGGGGGGGGGG
>NZ_CAXSQB010000054.1:4785-22679 GCF_964239415.1 Clostridium sp. ATCC BAA-442
CCCCCCCCCCCCCCCCCCCCCCCCCCCCCCCCCGCGCCGGAGTCTGAGCATCTCTTTCTCCCCACCAATGACCGCGGGGGAGCCAGCAGCATCCCCCAGGAGTGGCGGGAGCGCACCACCATTCTGCTTGGCTATGTCCCCCCCGATCAGCTCAAGACCTTTCCCAACCTGAAATGGGTGCAGAGCTGGAACGCGGGGGTGGACCCCTACCTGGCCCCCGGCGTCCTACCCGGGGGCGTGCGCCTCACCTCCGCCGTGGGAGCCTACGGCCCAGCCGTGTCTGAACACATGCTGGCCATGCTCCTGGCCATCTATAAGCGCCTGCCCGCCTACCGGGACCAGCAGAGGGCCCATATCTGGGCGGATCTTGGACCCGTTGGCTCCCTGGCGGGCAAAACCGTGCTGGTGGGCGGTGCCGGCGATATTGGCCGCCACTTTGCCCGGCTGGTCCGCGCCCTGGGGGCACAGCGGGTTATTGGGCTGCGCCGGAGCGCGGGCTGCCCGGTAGAGGGCTTTGACGAGATTTACGGTCTGGGTGCGCTGGATGGCCTGCTCCCCCAGGCCGATGTGGTGGCCCTGGCCCTCCCCCACACCCCTGAGACTGCGGGCCTGATGAGCAAGGCCCGGCTGCTGGCTATGAGGCCCGGCGCGGTACTGCTCAACGCGGGCCGTGGGAGCGCCGTGGACTGCACCGCCCTGGCGGAGGTGCTGTGCTCCGGCCGCCTGCTGGGCGCGGGACTGGACGTTACCGATCCGGAACCTCTGCCCCCAGGACACCCCCTCTGGGAGGCCCCCAGCCTCCTCCTCACCCCCCACACCGCCGGGGGCTATAACCACATGGAGGCCACGCTGGAGCGCATCAAGGCTATTTTCCTGGACAACCTGCGGCGCTATGTGGAGGGCCGCACGCTCCGCAATCAAGTGCGCTGACCCCCCTTGACATACCTCGGCGGTCTAGGTAAAATACACCTAGATCGCCGAGGTATTTTGCGTATAAGGAGGCTTCCCATGAAAAAGGCGGACAAGAACCTGCTCTCCGGCTCCACCACCCTTCTGGTACTCTCCCTGCTCTCCTCCGGGGACAAATATGGCTATGAGATGATCGCCGAGCTGGAGGCGCGGAGCGACCACACCTTTACGCTCAAGGAGGGCACCCTCTACCCCATCCTCCACACACTGGAGAAGGACGGAGCGGTGAAGTCCTACGAAAAAGAGGCCCCCACGGGCCGGATGCGGAAATACTACCGCATCACCCGCAAGGGCCTGCGCCTGCTGGACGAAAAGAAGGAGGAGTGGGTGGAATTTACCCATACCGTCAACGCCATTCTGGCCGGAACCAGTCCGGCCCTGGCATGAGCGCCCCGGCGGCGGCCCCCCACCGCACCATCAGCCAGTTCTGCGACCACGTATGCATGTACGTCCGCTTCCGGCCGGACCACGAGGCCATCACGGCGGAGCTCACCGCTCACCTGGAGGATCACAAGGCCGCCATTCTGGAGCCCCGCCCGGACATGCCGCTGCGGGAGGCGGAGCGCCGGGCGGTGGAGGCCATGGGGAATCCGGAAGAGCTGGGCCGCTGGCTGGACTCCATCCACAATCCCCTCTTGGGGTGGCTCCAGATCTGGTTCGTGCGGGCAGTGGTGCTGGCGGGCGTACTGATGCTGCTCTTTTCCGTGCCCCGGCTGGGAACCGTCGCGGTCAATCTGCTGGCCCCGCCCACGTACAACAGTCTGGGTGGACTGGGCAGTGCCCTGGAGCGGTCCGCCCCGGAAGAAATCGTGGTGGACTTCCGGCCGGAGGGTTCCTGGACGTGGGAGGGCTACACCTTCTCCATTCACCGGGCGGTGGTGTTGGACTTGGGAGATGGGCAGGCCCTCTACTACCTGCTGAAGGTCACCCACCCCAACCCATGGAACCGGGAGCCGGCGCTCCGGGACTGGCTGTGGGCGGAGGACGACCTAGGCAATTTCTATCCCTCCTATCGTCAGGGCAGGCTGCTGATAGAACAAGGATACTCCACTATGGACTTTGGTGAGTCCTCTGGGAACCCCTCGGCCTCCTACCCCTTTGCCAGCTACTACGACTTGTGGGTCTCCGGCATCGACCCTTCGGCCACTGAGATCACCCTCCGCTTTGACCGCTGGGGGGAGAATGTGCTGTGGCTCACCGTTCCCCTGGAAGGAGGCGAAGCAGATGGCTAGGCGCCCCATGACCCCCGCCCGGCGAAAGCGCCGGACGATCCGGATGGCCATCGCCCTGCCCATCCTCCTGGCGGTGCTGGTCCTGGTTCTGGACTACCCCATTCTCACCGCCGGGCAGGCCCTCCGGGCCACCCAGAAGCGGTACTTCTTCGGCCCAGGGGAAGTGCTCACCTCCATCGACTTTTCACGCGGCTACAATAAGTTCAAAATCGGTCAGTCCGACCGCTACTACATCCTGCGGTGGGGGGACTGGTATGCCTGGTGCAGTGTGAATCACTACGGCCTCTTCTGGCAAAGCGGCGCTTTGGATGCCGTGGAGAACGACCCGTCTCTGCCCCTGGTACCCCTGGTGGTTAGCGACTGGGCAGAAGGCGCGGTGCTGGTGGTGTGCAACGACCCGGACATCGCCCGGGTGGAAATCGAGTTCCCCGTATTTACTTACAGCGGCAGCGATCTCCTGGCCACCGCTGTCCAGGATCAGCACACAGCGGACTGCTTCCTGATCCGCTGGGATCTGGAAGAGGCAGTCTGGCTGTACCCGGAGGATCTGCGCGTCCGTGGCTATGCCGCGGATGGTACTCTGATCTACCAGTCCCCCCTGCCCGAGAGCTGGGCGGAGGACTACAGCATCCCCGACCCTGACAACTGGCGCTTCCGCTACGAGGCTTTATACCCCGGGGAGGTTGGATCATGAGCCGCGGCACCATCGACGATTTCTGCACCCAGGTGTGCCGCTGTGTCCGCTTCTGGCCGGACCATAAGGCCATCACGGCGGAGCTCACCGCCCATCTGGAGGATCACGCCGCCGCCCTGGAGGCGCGGGGTCTGTCTCCCGAGGAGGCTGCCGCCCAGGCCGTGACCGCCATGGGTGAGCCGGAGGAACTAGGCCGCCAGCTCGACCGCGCTCACCCGCCTCTGCTGTGCCTCTCTGTGGCGGCCACCAACATAATATTGGTCTTTCTTCTGGTCGTCTGCATCCTTGCCCTAGCCCTCTGGTCGCTGGATTCCGCAAAAACCGTTCTTGCCCGGCGTGCTGCCCCTGAGGATACCCGGGCGCACTACCAGGAGCGATACGAATACCCGCTGGCTATAGACGAGTGGGCAGAGGTGGACGGCCTGTGGCTCCACTTCCACACCATCGGTGTCATGAGCTCGGCCGGGCAACCGTTCGCCTATGAGATCTACCTAACTTGCGACCCGGCCGACGGCTGGTTGCCTGATAACGGCAGCCCCCGCCTGGAGATGCACTTTGTGGAAAACGTGCCGGGCAATGTGTTCTACCGCTTTGTCGCCGATACTGGCTGGGAGTGCATCCCCGCCACCTCCCTTCACTCCGGAGTCAACCGTTGGATCATCCTGCCCCAGCTTCCCCCCGAAGATGCGGAGCACTTGTGGCTCGAGGGGAACGTGTTCGGCCACACCTTCCGGGTAGAAATTCCACTTCTGAAGGAGGGTGTACAGTCGTGAAACGCCCGCTCTCCCGCCTGCGGCTCACGCCCAGGGGCCGCCTGCGCCGCAATGTGGTGCTCCTGCTGCTGCTCCCCCTGGCCCTGCTGCTCGTCCTCCGCCCCTGCTTCACCCACCAGGCGGCCCTGGAGCGGCTCCAGAGCCGCTTCCACTTCGGCCCGGTGGACGCCGCCCAGTGGTACCCGGAGGAGGCGATCTACGCCCTCCGCTATGACCGCTGGTACGCCGTCTGCTCCCTGGAGCGCCAGCCCTTTTTCCTCGGGCACACCTGGCGGCCCGATGCCAGGGGACTGATCGCCGCCCCGGTGGAGGACGCCCCCCTCTCCGTCTGCGGCATCCATTATGATCTCTTTTTTGGCCTCTGCTCCGACCCGGCCATTGAGTCCGTCCGCATCACCTGCACCGGCGATGGGGGGACCCATACGGCGGAGGTCTCTCCCGACAGCGGCGGGCTGTTTCTCTGGTGTGCCCCGGAGCGGCTTCCAACTTACACGCTCTACACCGCTCAGGCCCTGGACGGCCAGGGGCAGGTGCTCTATACGGTGGAGCGTACCATGGTTGACGAACACGATATCATCTGACCTCAATTCGACGGCATATTCTTCCAGTATATGGTATGCTATACCCAAAGGAGGATATGCCATGAGACAGCTCATTCCTGCACTCCTGCTCCTCACCCTGCTGCTCCCTGCGGCGGCAGCGGCCCAGTCCCCGGTCACCCGTGTCCAGTTTGTGGCCGCCCTGTGGACCTGCTCGGGTGCTGTCCCCTACGATGCCAACGGCCCTTTCTCCGATGTGAATCCCAACTCCCCCGGTGCCACGGCTGTAGCCTGGGCCTATGATCTTGGGATCGTGCGGGGCACCGGCGGCACACTTTTTGTCCCTGACCGCCCCATCACCCGCGAGGAGGCCGCCGTCCTGCTCCGCCGCTACGCCGTCCACCTGGGGCGGGACACCTTTCTGCCCAGCGGAGTGGCCGCCTGTAACGACTTTGAGGGGATCTCTCCCTGGGCGGACGACTCCCTCTACTGGGCCGCCGGCATCGGCCTGCTGGCGTGGGGCGCGGACGGCAGGCCGGAGCCCCAGGGCACCCTCTCCCCGGAGGAGCTGGAGCAGGCCCTCGCCCGTTTTTTTGACCGCCCTGTCCCGGCTATTCCCTATCTTCTGGAGCACTGGTGAGCTCCCTTTTAAGCAAAAAATGCCTGGAACCATATGGTTCCAGGCATTTTTATGCGACAGGCAGGCTAGTCCCGCACCATCTTCTCCAGCTCCTCCCAGGTGGGCCCCAGCTTCTCAATGTCTCCCCAGGTGGCAAAGCGCTCCTCCATGAGGGCCCAGGTGATGTACCAGTAGACATACCGTATGTCCAGATGGCAGGGCAGAATATCCTCCAGGATGGCCCTCATTGATTCAAACCCGTCCGGGATGCCTGGTACATCGGGGAACCGCACCTCCACAACGCCGGGCGTTTCCGTCTCGCTGGCCACGGCGTTGAGGCCGCAGCCTTTTAGATTATCGTTGATCGCCGTCAAGGTAAAGCTGTCCCCGCCGATGCGCAGCAGGGCGGCCAGCGCCGCCCGCCGCCGCTCCAGGCTGGCAGCTACCGGCTTTCGGGCCAGCAGTGCCTCGACGGCCTCCAGCCCCCGTCCCTCTGCGGTGCAGATCAGCATCTCCCGCTGTACCTCCTCCATGGCGGCCTCCACCCCATCCAGCGCCTTCCCCTGGGCCTCCAGCTCACCGCCATTGGCGGTGCCCTCCAGCCCATAGATACGCAGGGGCCGGAGCAGCTCCCTGAGGTATGCCCCGTAGCTCATGCCGTCCCCTCCAGTGCTGCTACCGTCAGTGTGCCCAGTTGTGGCAGCTCGTCCACCGCTGCCGCCACATCGGCCGCCGGGGCGGTGGGGGCGTAGTTCTCCACGCCCTCCACCCCGAAGATCAGCGCCCCCAGCTGGGCCCGCAGGACACTCTGCCCCAAGAGCCGCCCGTCAAACCAGCCCCGTACGGCGGACTCCACCGCCTGCCGGACGGTGTCAAAGTCCGCCCCCGGCCGGGCCGCCACCTGAACTGACACATCCACCGTCCTTACCTCCGGCGCCTTCACCTGAACATCCACGGCGATTTCGCGGCGTTCCTCCAGATGGGCCGCCACCTGTTCCAGCAGCCCGCTGTCGGGCAGCCCCGCCGCCGTGGCAAGAAACACGTCCACCGTCCCCCCGCCCCGGGGCCGCGCCACCACGGTAGCCGCCGCCACCTCCGGAAAGGAGAGGGCCTCCTGCTGGTAAAAGGCGGCGTTGGCCCCGTTGGGCATCCGCCGAAAGGTCTCCAGCACCCGCTCCCGCAGGCTCTCGTCCCCCTCGGCATCCAGTCCTCCGGAAAAGGCCTCAGGATTGGTGCACCGGCTCACCCCCACCGGCGCCACCGCCATGGCACGCACCGTCCCGGCCGCCGCATTTCCCGCCGCGCCCGGCTCCACCGCTCTGGCCCGCACCTGGGCGGAGGTCTGCCCCGCCTTTAAAACGCCCGCCTCGGTGGTCTCAAAGCGCACCTGGGCCGCTGTCATGCATACCGTCCCCTCCGGGATGCTCAGATCGGCCTCCGGCGGATGGTCTGTCTCGAAGGAGAGCACCCCGACCGCCGCTGTGGCCGCCCGGCGCTCCAGCCCCCGCAGTTGAGCATGCTTATCCAGGTAGTCCCCCTGGGCCGTCTGGGGGAAGCACTGCCGCCCCACCCAGTCGGCCTGCACATACAGGGCGTAGAGCTGGGCCGCCACGGCGTAAAGCCGCACCGCCATGTCTCCGTCCCCGGCCAGCGCCAGCCCCGTCTCCCGCTGAAAGGTGTCCACCATCTGCCCGTAGAGCTCCTCCACCGTCATCCCGTCATACGCCTCCCGTCCCAAGTATCAGGCGGAGCGCCTCGCCCCGCCAGTCCAGCTCGACCGTCAGTTCTCCCCCGGCCGACAGCTCCACCCCGGCCACCGACAGCTCCGCCTCATCGGAAAGTGCCTGGGCCACATACTGCCGGGCCAGTCCGGCCCGCTCAGCGGGCTTGGCCCGGCCGAGCCGGTGGAGCTCACTGCCCAGCGCAGGCAGCAGCGGAAAGCTCCCCCGCGGGATGGACAGCTTCCACAACACCCGCTGCAGCAGCTCGTCCGTCCCTTCCGCCCGCAGGAAGCCACCCGCGCCGTCGCTGACGTAGTCGCCGTTCCGCACCATTAGTTCCACGCTCAGCCCTCCCCTGTAAGCACCGGCTTGCCGTTGACCAGCACATCTCCGGTCAGCCGGATACCCCCGCCGCCGATGCGAATGGAGGCCGAACCGCTGTAGATGAGCACCTCGCCCGCCGCCAGGTTCCAGTCCTGCCCGCAGGCCTGGCCGGCCACACAGGGGGCCTCTCCCGCCTGACCGGTCTTGAGCACCAGCACCTGCTCGCCCTCCTCCGGCCGCCACACATAGCCGCCCGGGCCAAACACGGGCAGCTCCCGCCGCTCTCCAGCCAGATACACCCCGGCCGGGTCGCCGGGCAAGGTGACCCGGCCCACCAGTGCTGTTCCGTCCGGCTCTGCCCTTCTCCGCCCCTGCTCCGAAATCCACATAAAACCACTCCTCCGCTATGGCTCCCCCAGCGTCAGCCGGGTGTAGGTTCCCGCCGCCGTCAGGCCGCATACGCTCTCCCGTACCCGCCAGAGGCCCCGTCCCGTCCCCTTGGCCAGGTTGAGCTCCACCAGTTCCCCCGGCCACGCGGCAAAGGCCTCCGGCAGCTCCAACTCTGCCTGCCGCAGCTCTTCCCGGGCGCGTGCCAGTTGATACGCCCCGGAATAGCGCATGGCCTGATAGCTGCTCTTTCCCGGCATGGTGAGCACACGGCGGCACCGGCCGCCCCGGCGCAGGAAGTCCTCGTCCGCCACCCGCTGAACCTCCTCTGTGGTGCGGTCCCGCACCAGCACCTCGGAGAGTACCCCGTATCGCTGCTCCCGCAGGCGGAAGCTCGTCACCGCCGCGTCCGCCCCCAGCACCAGCCGCCGCCCCTCCTCCCAGGGGGCCAGTACCAGCCGCCCCAGCCGGTCAAACCGGGGGGCAATTCCCCCGTAATAGCGGCAGAATTCATAGACCACCTGCCACTCGCTGCTCCCCGCGTCCACCGAGAAGCCCGGCACCGGCGGCAGCTCCGCCCCCCGCACGATCTCAATGCCGTAGGGGGCCACGTGGTCCCGCAGGATATCCTCAACAGTGGCCACCTGGTAGTCTGCCCCCAGCGCCTCGTTGTCCAGCAGGCGGGCGGCCATTCCCCGGCCCGCCACGGTAAGGGTGCCCCCCGCGGTGTCCCAGCCCCGCTCGCACTCGTCCACCACGCCGGTGAAGAGCCGTTCCCCGTTCTCCTCCGCCGTAAAGCTCACCGCCTCGGTCAGGTCGTTCCCGCTGTCCGGCTCCCACAGGCAGGTGAGCTGAAAGCTGTCGCAGGGCGTGCCGCAGCCGTATTGAAACTGCCACTCCACCGCGTCGGGCAGGCGGATGCGCCGCCCATCCCAGCACAGCAGTTCTCCCCGCATCACGCCAGGCGCACCTCCTCCCCTGCTAGAATCAGGTTTGGATTTTTAATCTGGGGATTGAGGGCGATGAGCTCGGTCAGGCTGAGTCCGTAATCCCGGGCGATCCCCCACAGGGTCTCCCCCTGGCGCACCGTGTGCCGCCGCTCCCCCGCCGTACCGGCGGCCGGGCCTGTCTCCGGTTCTCCTCCGCCCCCGGTCACCTGTACGCCGGTGCTGTGTCCGTCGTATCCCTCCCAGAAAGCAAAGGAATACCCCACATAGTCCGCCCTGGGCTCCTGCCGGAGTGAGAGCTCCACAAAGTAGGCGTTGGAGGTCTGCCAAACCGGGTGAACCAGCAGCCCCGGTCCCCCGGCGTAGAATACGGTAGCCAGCTTCTTAAACTCCCCGTAGGCCCCTTCGCCCACGAATTCCCCCTCGCCCCGCATGACCCGCTGGGCGGGGCCCAGATCCTGGAGGTGGTAGCGCCCGAAGGGCACCTTTCGCGCCCCCATAGTCCGCTTATATTCAATGGTGTAAACCCGCGGGTTGTGGGGCCATACATAGTCCTTGTACCGCATGGAAGCCAATCTCACAGCAGCCGGAACCCCCCATCATACCGCCGGGCGTCCCGGCGAAACAGCCGGTCCAGCGCCTCGGCCTCCGCCGGAGCGCCCACCGCTCCGCCGTACTGCTCCACCGTCACCACCCGCCTCTCCGTTCCGCCGCTCCACTCCCGCTCCATGCTCCTGCGCACCAGACCGTCGAGCCAGGCCACCCCTGACCCGCTCCGGTATTCTGCGGTGTGCTCCGGCCGGGCCGGTTGAGCCGTCCGCTCCCCCATTTTTCCCGCCGTCTCCAACGTACCGGCGGTCTGGAGGCCGTCTGCCCACTGCTTCGCTCCCCGGTCCGATGGCTGTCCGCTGGAGTCCCCGACCGGGGCCTCCGGCACATATCGGTTCCCTATCACCGCACCCGGTCCGGCACACGCGCCGGCCTCGTCCTGCTCCACTCTGCGCCGCGCTGCTGCGGCCTCTGCGGGCCGCGTATTCTCCTCCAGCCATACCGTCAGGGGGCCGGTCTCCAGCTCCGGGGCCTCGCCCTGTTCCTGCTCCTCCTGCTGTGCCAGCAATACCGCGATATAGTCCGTCAACCGCTCTCCCCCCGTTTCAGCCGTTCAAACCGCGCCTCGTCAAAGGCCGCGTTCTGCCCCGCCGCCGTCTCTGTCCGGAGCGCGCCGCAGGCCGGGCACCGCTCCTCCGCCGCCTCGCTTCGGCAGGCGGGACACAGCCGCGCCAGCTCCTCCTCCCGGTCCAGCGCCAGGTGGAGGGCGCACCAGAGATAGTCCCGCGCCTTCATCTGTTTGGCCCGCTCCTCCGTCGGAAGCGCGCCAAAGCGTTGGAGCACGCGCCAGCGAAGGCGCTCATAGGGCGCGTGCTCCAGGCTTTTTTTAACCCTTCCAGCCGCTCCTCCCCGTCCTCGGGGGAGGGGTTTTCCGCCCGGTCAAAGGCGGCCCACCGGCCCGCCAGCGCCCCGATCTCCCGGGCGCTCAGCCCCGCCAGAGCCGCCCCGCCGTCCGCGAACACCGGCTGTCCGCCCCGCTCCAGCGCCCGGGCCAGCAGGCAGGCGTTGGCGCACAGGGCGGCCTCCGCCTCCCCCCGGGCCAGCCCCTCCGCCTCCCGGCGGGCCTCCAGCACCTCCAGGGCGGAGAGAAGCCGCAGCTCCCTCCCGTCCTCCAGCTTCAGCCGTTCCCGTCTCTCCAGCATATCACACCGCCGTTTCAATCCGCCTGGCCGCTACGATGGTGATCTTCTCCACCACCATGGCCCCCAGCGCGCCGGTCTCGCCGATGGAGCTCCACTGGCAGCCGGAGTAGATGATCTTCCGGTCCGGCTTGCAGATGACCAGGCTGAAGTCCTCCAGCGCATGGAAGTTCAGCCCGTCCCGGATGGCCTCATCGGTGGCGTACAGCCGGGTCAGTTCGATGACGTGGGTACGTTGGCCCGGTATGGTGGCCACCGGCTCGTCCTCGCCGAAGGCCTCCACGGTCTGGCTGGTACGGCTGGACTTGGCGGTATAGCTCTGCACCACCGCCACCTTTTTGCCGTCCACCTCCAGATAGATGTCGCTGCTGGTTGGAAATCCCGCAACCTTCATGTTCCTTCCTCCCCCATTCTCACACAGTGATATGCGCGCTCAGCCAGATCTGGTTGAGCCCATGGGCCACGGTAAAGGAAAAATCCACCAGACACACCGTGGGGTTGTCCGCATCGGCCTCTACGGAGACCTCGCCGTATCCGGTAATGATCTCCCGCGCCAGCTTGTTTTCCAGCTCCAGCACCACCTGGGAGCGGATGGCTCCCCGGCTCTGCTCGGTGTTCTTGGCCCGGCGGAACCGGGCACGCAGGGCGTCGCGCACGGTGGGGATCACGTCGTCCACGATGCGGATGGTGGTCAGCTCCCGCCAGGTGGCGTCCGCCGCCTCTCCGGTCTTGGTGCGGGTGGTCACGCCCCGCACCACGCTGACCACCCCGGCCGCCTGCTCCACCGGGGTGACCCCGCCCCGCACCAGGGTGTCGATCTCCGTATCCCCATACCGGGCCTCCAGCCCGTCCACGCCTTTCAGCTCCGCGCCGCCCAGGGGAATGGCCGGGTCGCTCTCCCCGGCGATGGCTCCCGCCACTGCCGCGGCCACCGCCGCGCCGCCGCCTTCTCCCACCGGGGCGGTGAGCACCACCCGCTCGCTGTTGAGCCCCTCGGCCCGCTGAACCAGGGCTGTGGCATTCTCCCCCGCCTTGCCGCCCACCACGGCGATGCGCTCTCGCCGCGCTTCAGAGGCGGCCTTCACGCTGTCCCGCAGGGCCTGCTGCACGGTCAGCTCGCCGCTGTCGCACACCACCACTGCGATGTCCTCCGCCGCTTCCAGCACCGAAAAGGCCGCCTTGTAGCCCGCCTCTTCGGCCACCGGCACCGCCTTGACCTGGGCCGCGCCATTGAGGAACAGCAGCCGCACCAGCTCCGTCAGCGTTTCCTCTCCGCCGAAGGCGGTCACCGCCTCCTCATAGCGGTTAAAGGTGTAGAGTGTTCCCGCCGTTCCTGTGCCGCACAGGGCCGCCAGTCCCACGCACCCGCCGCCGCCGCGGCCTTTCACCACCGTGGATGCGTCGTACCGGGAGTATACCCCCGGCCGCTCATGGTTTGTCACGCTCATAGATGTCCCTCTCCTCTCACAACAAAGTCCAGGAAGGTGCCGCCCTCGTCGGCCACGGCGTACAGGTATCCCTGACACACCGCCGTCACCGCCCTGCGGTAGAGGCCGGCCGCCCGGTCAAATTCCGTCTCCCCGCAGGAGAGCTCCCGCAGCGCCAGCCCGGCGGGTCCCTCCCACTGAAAGGCCTCCGCCATCCGGTCGTAGGCCGTCTGGAGCTCCCCAGCGCTCTCTCCATAGAGGTCCAGCCCGAAGGTGAGGGTCACCCGGCGGCCGTACAGCTCCTGCCACTGGCCGGTGCTCTCGTCGTACCGCTCTCCCAGGTAATCCCGAAAGCCGCCCGGCCCGCCCTGGCAGGCCCGCAGGGACACAGCGGCCACCGGCCCGCTCCGGCGGTTCCGCCGCTCCTCCGGGTAGGCGCATACCGCGTCCACCCCCTGCTGTCTCAGGAACGCCGCCATCTGCTCCCGCACCGCCTGAAAATCCAAGTGTTTTCCCCCTCACGTCTGCTCTGTCTGCGCCTCTCCGTCCTCCACCGCCAGCAGGGCCCACCAGTACAGCGTCTCCTCCCCCACGCAGACGGGCTGGGCCGCCCGCACCGCAAAGCGCAGCCCGTTCCACTCCACGCACAGGCCGTTCGTTTCCTCCAGTGAGAGCTCCGGCGGCCCCAGGTAGAGCCACTGATCCCGCCGCACCGTCCCCAGCGGGGTGGGCAACTCCTGGTACCAGTCCTCCCGCCGCTCCCGCACCGGCTGGAGGAACGCCCGGCAGGCCCGCTCCTCCTCCCCCCGACGCAGGGTGACGCTCTGCCCGTACCGCGCCAGAATCCGCCCCCAGGTCCCGGTCATCCCGGTACCCCCTGAAAGGCAAACCCCCGGTCGGCCAGCCAGGGCCCCAGCACCGTCTCGGCCTGGAGGCGGAGGGCGGCCGCCCGGGCCGCCCCGTCTCCCTCCTGGATGGTGACCTCCCCGGCGGTAAACCGCCCGCCGCCGGTCTCCCCGGCGGCCAGCCCCGCCAGGGCCAGCCAGGCGCAGGCCAGGATAAAGGCGTCTTCGCAGTCCTCTGGCCGCACCTCCGGCCGCAGCCGCCCGGCCAGCTCCGCCTGAGCCGCACGGCACAGGGCCTCCAGCGCCTCCTCCTGTCCCCCGTCCGCATGCCCCAGGCTGCGGGCCATGTCCATAATCTGCTCCGTCATTTCAGCTTCAGCACCTTGGCCGCGCCGGTGAACAGCTTGGCGAAGCCGGAGATGCTGGTGATGGCGGCCCGCTCCAGCTGTCGGTCGATGAGCTTGTCGTACTCCACCAGCACGTCGGAGCCCTGCACCATCTCCAGGGCGTAGCGGCGGTCCAGGCCGATGAGGGTGCCGCCGCCCAGGGCGGAGGTGCGCAGCAGAGCTGCGCCCAAAGGGGTGTCCAGCCTGCCGGTGCCCTGGAAGTTGAGGCCGGTCAGGGGGTTCTGGAACTCCTCCAGCTTGAGCATCTGGCGCATCATGTCGCCGCTGACCAGGAGGGTGTTCATCTCATAGGGCTCAAACTGGCCCCAGAAGTCCACCAGCTCATCGTAGGTGAGGGTGCCCGCGGTGCCGCCGATGGGATCGGTACCCACGGTGAAGGCCTCGGCGGGGTTGTCGTTGCCGTCGCCGTTGAGGAGCACCTCGATGGCGTCCTCCAGGTGCATCCGGTTGATGTGAGCGCCGATCTGCCGCAGGGTGACCGAGAACAGATCCAGCTTCTGATAGCGGATGGCCTCGTAGGAGGCCACCAGCATCCGCCCCCGCTTGTGGAGCTTCACCAGATTCTCCTGGGTTTTCACCTGGGTCTGTGGGATGGAGGCGCCCTCCTCCACCCAGCGCAGGGCCTTCTGGTCGTCGTCCGGCACCGAGGCAATGGAGCGGTAGTCCATGCCGTCAAACCGGGTGACGGCGGCGGTGATGTGGGGCAGGAGGTTGGCCTCCTCCATGCCCTGCCGCACGGAGCGGGCGATGTACTCGGGGAAGAGCACGGCGGACTGGCTGGTGGCGAAGAACTTCTCCACCGCGTCGCTGCCCGCGCCCTTCACTTTGATGTCAAAGCGCTTGAGCTGCCGCTGATAGGCGTCCAGCCCCTCCAGCGCCGTGCCCTTATACTGCTCCGAGGGGTCCTCCCGCTCCAGCACCTGGGTGAAGGAGCGGCCCGCCTCGTTATACATGCCCTTTTCCAGTCTCAGGTTGTCAAAACGATATCCCATAGTTCCATTCCTCCCTTTCTCACAGGCGGATGACAGCGCCGCCGCTCTCCGCCCGCACCACCAGATATTCGCCGCCGGTGGGCGCCTCGGCGCTGTCCGGCCGGACGCCGCCGGAGCCGTCGGCCAGCAGCCGGTTCCACCCCTCGGTGAGCGCGCCGCCGCTGGCGGCCACCCGGATCAGCCCGCCCAGCTGTACCGCCGCGAAGCCCTCCCCGGCGCTCAGGGCCACGCCGCAAAAGCGCTCGCCGTCGCCGCAGGGGCCCACGGTGCCGTCCCCGGTGAGCTTCACCACCTGTCCCGCCTTCACCCCTTCGCCGCAGGCAAAGGTGGCCGCCACCTCTTCAATTCCCTCAAACGAAATCCTGCTCATGCTGCCTCTCCTTTCTCCTCTGTCCTCTCTGCGCAGGGGCCGCTCAGATCAAAAATGCCCCGTCCCGCTCTCCGTTGTTCTCCCGCCCGCCGCCATACCGCAGCTGGGTCTCCACCGGGAACACCCGCTCGGCCTGCCGCTCCAGCGCGCCTTTGAGGGCCAGTAGCTCATCATAGCCCAGCTTGTCCGCGATGCCCCGGAGCACGGCGTGCTCCAGCCCCAGCCCGGCCAGGCCGCCCAGGCGGGCCACCTCCCCGCGCAGGCTCTCCAGGTATTTTCGCCCCAGGGCGGCCTCCTGCTCCATCCGCATGTGCTTCATCACCCCCGCGTTTCTCTGGGCGGGCACTGCCACGAAGGACCACTCATAGGCGTCGGTGGCCCTCACCAGCTCGGCCCAGCAGCGCCTGCCGCCGTACTCCGCCCCCTTCTCGTGGGGGCAGGTGCGGAGCTCCTCGCCGCAGATGGAGCACACCGACCGCTCCACCGCGCAGCCCACGCTGACCTCCTTCTTGATCCCCCCCTCGATGGCGGCGATCAGCTCCCGGTTTCCCTCGGTGCGCAGGAGGTAGGCGCAGCCCTTCAGATAGCAGTAGGGCTCGCCCGCCTCCGTCATCCAGCTCTCCCGCACCACCTCGGTTCGGTAGATGCGGGCCGCCTGGTTCCGGGTGCTCCACTGGTGGTCAAACAGACCGCTCCTGCCCACAAACAGGGGGGCCAGCTCCTCCAGGGTAGCGGCCGGGAACCGCTCGTTGTCCCGGTCGATCTCATTGTCGCACAGCCGCACCGCGAAGGCGTATACCTCCTCAGGCCGCAGCTTCTTTTTACTCATGGCGTTGATCGCCTTTAGCTCCTCCGGGCTGACCTCCAGCCCGCAGTCCACGCCCGCCTCCTTGTTTACGTTCATCCCATCGCTCCCCTCATCTTACTCTGCGCCCTATACCCCGACGAGCCGCCCCTCTCCCTCCGTAGGGCGCGGCATCCCTGACGCGCCGCACTTTCCCGGGGACCCCGATCTGGTCTCCTCTGCCCGCGCCGACACTCTTCAGCCCTCTTTGCCCTCTCGCGCCAATCGCAGCTCCTCCGCCTGCTCACGGTACAGTTCCGCCCGGGCCTCCTCGACCAGATCCTGGAGGTTGATGTCCTCCCAATCCACCGTCACCCTCCGGTCGTACCCGTGGAGGGCCAGCCACAGCTCGCAGATACGCTCCACCACAGGCTCCAGCCCCCGCCGGATGGCGGTGAGCTCGCTGGTCATCATGTCGGCCTGCTGGGTGCTCATCCGCTCGGTGGACGACCAGCTCAATCCCAACAGGAAGGGCGGTATGCCCGTCCGGGCCACGAGCTGTTCCAGAATCTGCCGCACCGGCACCTCGCTGTCCAGCACCTGGTTGTCCGCTCCGATCACCTTGATGTCCACGTCGCCCACGGCGACAAAATCGCGCACCCGGCCGTCCCGCCCCGCCTCCATGGCTGCGGACCACTCCCGGGCGATCTGGCGGCTGCGCTCCTGGGCCATGGACTGCTCCAGGGGCGCGTCCCCCGGCTTGTAGACCACCGCGAAGCGCACGTTGCCCATCCGCTCCCAGTTCATCCCCATCGCCTGGTAGATGTTCAGCAGGATTCCGGTCAGGAAGGGCATGGACCGCAGCAGACTCACGCCGTAGGGGCTGCCCACCTCCGGCTGAAAGGGGGTGAAGAGCAGCAGCTCCTGCCGGGGCAGCTCCCGGAGCTGCCCGTCCCCATCCCGTCCCCACAGGGTAAACTCCAGCGGCGACTCCCCCTCCCGAATCTCCACGTCCGCCGGGTTGCCGCACAGCACCGCCGCGATCTCCCGGCCCCGCCGGTCAGGGACGATCTCCCCCACCGCCCGGCCGAAGGTGAGCATGGAGTCCAGATAGCCGTCCAGGAAGGACTGGATACCCCTCTGTCCGCGCCCGGTGTTCACATGCTGGAGGAACCAGTCCAGCCCCTCCTGGGCAGCGCTCTCCCGGCAGGACACCTTGACCCCGCCCGCCAGCCGCACCAGCTTGCGCAGGGCGGCGTCCACAATGGGGACGGCCTCCCGTATGCTCCGGTAGAGCTCCATCTCCCCCTGGCTCAGCGGCACATACCCGTCCAGCACGCCGAAGGGGTGCCGTCCCCCCTCCCGGAGCTGCACCGCCGCCCCGGCCCCATTCTCTCTTTTCCTTGCAAATATACCCATGCTCTCCTCCCATCCTCTGCCGCGGCGCGCTCCGCGCTAAAACCGCCCCCGCTCCACACACAGGCCTCCAACGTACCCCCGCTCTCCCGCCGCAACACTGGCGGCAAAATAGCGGATGTCGTCCATGGCGTGGTCGTGGACTTTTTTTACCCGGTCGCCCCCGGCCTTCTCATCCCAGCAGTAGAGGGTAAACTCCCGGAGGGCGTCGGCGCAGCCCTGGCAGATCACCAGCCTCCCCCGCCGCAGCAGTTCGGCGGTGGTTCGGATACCGGCCAACACGTCGTTGTCGGCCTTTTCCACCCGCCATCCCCGCCGGCGCAGGGTCTCGATAAAGCTGGCCGCCGACGGGTCGGCCACCACCTTCCAGATGGGCCGTCCCCCCGCCAGCCGCTCCAGGGCGTCGGCGTGCTCTCCGTCGGTTCTCTGCCGCCCCTCGGCCCGGGCGTCATAGTAGGACTCCGCCACCCGGTACCACACTCCGTCCCGCAGCCCCCACAGCCCCAGGGACGTGGGGTTTACCGTACCGTAGTCGCAGGAGATGCACCACCGCTCCATGCCGCCCACCGGCACGGGCCTCGCCCAGCTCTCGTCGAAGAAATCGTATACCCGCCCCTGGGCGGCCACCCACTCCCCCAACACAAACCGCCGGTAGAAGGCGCCGCTGAAGCTGCGCGCGTACCGCTCCCGCACCTGAGGCGTCAGCGCCGGGTTATCCTCCATGGTGAAGTGGAGGTAGAGCGCCCGCCGCTCCTCCGCCTTTAAAATCCACTCCTTGTAAAACCAGTGCTCCGGGTGCTCCGGGTTGCAGGAGAACCACATCCGGCTCCCCGGCACGGAGCACCGGGCGCAGGCCTGCTCCACGAAGGAGCGGGGCATGAGGGCCGCCTCATCCAGCAGAACCCCCGCCAGCGTGATGCCCTGAATCAGGGCCGCGCTTCCCTCGTCTCTGCCGCCAAAGAGGTAGAAGGTGTTCTCCTTCCCGCCCAGCCGTACCGTCAGCCGGTTTTGGGATGCCTGCTCCCTCCACTGGAACCCCAGCGCCCCCAGCGTAGGCAGCACCTCCCGCAGCAGGTTGCGCCGCAGCGCCGTGATGGTTTTGCCGCACAGCCCGAAGGCCATGCCGTCGAAGCAGGCCGTGGCCCACAGGAAGAAGGCCAGCCCCATGCACAGGGTCTTTCCGCTGCGTACCGCTCCGTCGCAAATAACCGCCTCCCGGCTTTGCCCCTCGGCGGAACACCACCAGGTGAGCACACGCCTCTGCTGCCGGGAAAAGGCCCTAAACCGCATCGGCGCTCTCCCGCAGCGCCCGGAAAAACTCCTCCGCCCCGTCCTCCCGGCCGCCGGACAGCTCCACCAGCCGCTCCAGCACGGCCGCCCGATCCACCAGCTTCAGCTCCACCGCGCCGTTTCCGCTGCGCTTGAACTCCTTCAGCGCTCCCAGATCCAGCCCGTCGATCTCTCCTAGCTGTTCTCCGTCCAGGAACGCCAGCTTTACCGCGTCATTTACTCTGCAACCTGCCAGCCGCTCCATCCTCCGCAGCAGCCGTGCCCGCTCGTTCTTCACGCGTTTCCCTCCTCACCTCCACTCCGCATCCCCGAAAAAGTGGCCCATTTCCGTCCACCTTTCTATTACAATAGATTTACGGTTAAAGGCACGGCAGCCAGCCATGTCTTTTTTCGTATCGTTGCCTAAGCTG
>NZ_CAXSQB010000055.1:0-22425 GCF_964239415.1 Clostridium sp. ATCC BAA-442
GGGGCCGGGGCCCCCGGCGGGCCTTGGCCCGCTGGGGCAAGCGCAGGCACCCAGGCGGAGGACACGCTGACTATGAAACAACTGTATCAGGCAAGTCAGAGGTGAGGGGATGGGCGCTTTCGCAGGGGCCACGCGGAGCGGGGCGGGGCTTTGCGCCGTACAAGTGTTTTCCCGAAGGGAAAACCTTGATGCCGGGCGAATTCAGTTCGCCCGTGCAGATGAAGGGGCCGGGGCCCCCGGCGGGCCTTGGCCAGCTGGGGCAAGCGCAGGCACCCAGGCGGAGGACGCGCTGACCATGAAGCGGCTGTATCAGGCCGCCTGCGGCTGACGGCGGGCGGTGCAGGTATCCGCCATTTACGTGAGAGAACTATACAGATTGCATGTAATAGAAGGGAAGGTTTTACCATGAATCATCTGAAACAGATTGCGGCCAGGCTGCCGGAATATGGCCTCGATGCCATGCTGCTTAACAGTGAGCCCGGGGAATACTATGCCGTGGGCTTCCACGGAGAGGGCAATGTGGTGGTGACGGCGCAGGGGTGCTTTTACTTCACCGACTCCCGCTACATTGAGGCTGCCAATCACCTCATCACCGGCGCGGAGATCGCCATGACCGGCCGCAGCCGCAACTACCGGGCTATGGTGCAGGAGGTCGTCGACCGCTGCCGCATCCGGAAGCTGGGCTTTGAGGAGGGCTATCTGTCGGTGGCGGACTATAACCTCTGGAAGGAGGGCCTCACCGCCGAGCTGGTGCCCGCTCAGAAGCTGGTGGACGCCCTGCGGGCGGCCAAGGACGACGGGGAGATCGCCCTGATGACAAAGGCCCAGGAGATCACCGACCGCGCCTTTTCCGAGATTCTGAAGTTTATCCAGCCCGGCATGACCGAGCAGGAGATCGCGGCCAAGCTCCAGTACGATATGCTCCGCTTCGGTGCGGAGAAGATGAGCTTCGACCCCATCGTGGTTTCCGGCCCCAACGGCAGCCTGCCCCACGGCATCCCCAGCGCCAAGCAGGTGCAGCAGGGCGAGTTCATCACTATGGATTTCGGCTGCAAGTACGGCGGATACTGCTCCGACATGACCCGCACCGTGGCCCTGGGCGAGCCCACCGGGGAGATGCGGAAGGTCTATCAGACCGTGCTGGAGGCCCAACTGGCGGGCATCGCCGTGACAAAGGCCGGCGTGCCCGGCAAGAGCATAGACGCCGCCGCCCGCAAGGTCATCGAGGACGCGGGCTACGGGGAGTATTTCGGCCACGGCTACGGCCACAGCCTGGGCATCGAGATCCACGAGTCCCCCAACGCGAACACCCGGGACGAGACTTTGTTGCCTGTGGGCGCCGTGGTGTCCGCCGAGCCGGGTATCTACCTGCCCGGGAAATTCGGCGTCCGCATTGAGGACGTGACGGTTTTGACCGCCGACGGCTGTATGGTCCTCACCAAATCCCCCAAAGAGCTGATTATTCTGTAAAAACCCTTGCAAATAAGGGAAGAATGGGGTAAAATAGCGTAGCTGAATTTTGAGAAACCTTATTTTGGAGGATGAATACCAATGCCTACGATTACTGCCAGTGATTTCCGGAACGGCGTGACCTTCGAGATGGACGGTCAGGTGATGCAGGTGGTGGAGTTCCAGCACGTGAAGCCCGGCAAGGGCGCGGCCTTTGTGCGCACCAAGATGAAGAACGTCATCACCGGCGGCGTGACCGAGACCTCCTTCAACCCCACCGCCAAGTTCGAGCAGGCCTATGTGGAGCGCAAGGACATGGAGTACAGCTACAACGACGGCGATCTGTACTACTTCATGGACCCCGAGACCTACGATCTGGTACCCATCGGCGCCGAGCTGCTGGGCGACAACTTCCGCTTTGTGAAGGAGAACATGGTCTGCAAGATCAACTCCTATAAGGGCAAGATCTTTGCGGTGGAGCCCCCCACTTTCGTGGAGCTGGAGATCACCGAGACCGATCCCGGCTTCCGCGGCGACACGGCCACCAACGTGACCAAGCCCGCCACCCTGGAGACCGGCGCTGAGATCAAGGTGCCCCTGTTCATCAACCCCGGCGACAAGATCAAGATCGACACCCGCACCGGCGAGTATCTGGAGCGCTGCAAGGCCTGATCGCCTGCCGGACTTCTGCGGAGGCGGAAGGGCATCGGCGGGTGTCGGGGGCCCCGCGCAGCGGGGCGGGGCCCCCCCCCCCCCCGCGCCTCCGGCGCACACAAGGGTTTTGCCGGAGGCAAAACCTTGGCGCAAGGCGGAATTCAGTTCCGCCGCGCAAATGAAATCAAAGGGTTCCCGCGCAAAGTGTGCTTTGCGTGGGACTCACCCGCACCGGCGAGTACCTGGAGCGCTGCAAGGCGTAAGCGCCCGAACGCCCTGGAACAGGCGCACAGCGAACCGCGCAGACGAAAAAGCAGTTGTGCCGTAGGCGCAAGATGTTTTTTGCGGAGCGGTAAGCAGTGTGCCGTCGCGGAGGGTGTGAGGCGTGATAGCTGACGCTGTAAAGGCGCATCGTTTTGTGAAGGCCCTTTGGGCCGCCTGTGAAAAGGAGATTATTATGACTATTTCTGAGAAGGTCGCGTATCTGAAGGGTCTGGCCGAGGGCCTGGATCTGGACACTGCCAAGTCCAAGGAGGGCAAGCTCATCTCCGTAATGATCGGCATCCTGGAGGAGATCGGCATGTCCATCGAGGATCTGGAGGAGAACACCGTCGCCCTGGGCGAGGAGATCGACGCCATCTCCGACGACCTCTCCGACGTGGAGAAGGCCGTGTTTGACGAGGATGACGACGACGATGACTGCTGCTGCGGCGACGAGGACGACGATTTTTTTGAGGTGGACTGCCCCAACTGCGGCGACACCCTGATGATCGACGAGTCTGTCCTGGAAGAGGGCGTGATTCAGTGCCCCGGCTGCAAGCAGAAGTTTGCGCTGGATCTGTCCGACGACTGCTGCTGCGGGGACGGAGACGAGGATGGCTGTGGTTGCGGCTGTGAGGAGCACGACCACGACTAATAGAACCCCCTGAGCGGGCGCCCCGAGTGGGCGTCCGCTCTTTTTTGCGGAACTACGCAGGACCGCGCCCCATAGCGCCTGCTTTTTGTAGAAAACAGCACCGGTCCCTCTCTTGCGCGGCCCTGGATACCATAGTATAATGAAGGAGTTAACTTAGGTAAACTAAATTTTTTGAGTGGAGCGGCTATGAGGACTCAGACGGAACAGAACGAGAGAACCCTGGAGGAGGTGGCGCCGGGCGAGCGCGGTGTTATTCTCCAGGTAGGCAATGAAAACGGCCCGGTGAAGCGGCGGCTGGTGGATATGGGGCTGACTCCGGGCACCGAGGTCACGGTGCGCAAGGTAGCCCCCTTTGGCGATCCGGTGGAGCTCAACCTGCGGGGGTACGAGCTGTCCCTGCGCAAAGCGGACGCGGCCCAGATCCGGGTGGCGACCGGCGCGGAGGGGGAGCGGCGCGCCCAGACACGTCGGCGGCGCATCGGCATGGTGCAGCACATTCCGGACGAGGAAACCCTCCGCCGGATGAACGCCGACCACGCCCATGAGGCGGCGGAGCACGGCGGCGTGCCCGACTACGCCAGCCACGACACACGGGAGATGAAGCTGGCCCTGGTGGGCAACCCCAACTGCGGAAAGACCACCCTGTTCAACGCCCTCACCGGCTCCAACCAGTACGTGGGCAACTGGCCGGGGGTGACAGTGGAGAAGAAGGAGGGCCGGGCCCAGGTGGAAGGCAAGTCCGTCACGGTGGTGGATCTGCCCGGCATCTACTCCCTCTCCCCCTACTCCATGGAGGAGATTGTCGCCCGGGACTTCATCGTGGGGGAGCGGCCCGACGCCATCATCGACATCATCGACGCCACCAACATTGAGCGCAACCTCTACCTGACCGCCCAGCTTCTGGAGCTGGAGCGGCCTATGGTCATAGCGCTCAACTTTATGGACGAGGTGGAGAAGCACGGCGACCACATCGACGTGGCGGGGCTGTCCAAGGCCCTGGGGGTGCCGGTTATCCCCATCACCGCCCGGTCGGGGGAGAACATTCAGACTCTGCTGGAGGCGGCCCACCGGCAGATGCACGTGGGCGTCACCATTGAACCGGATGATCTGTACGACGGCTTTACCCACCAGATCCATCACAAGGTGGGCGAGCTGATCCACGACAAGGCCTACGCCGCCCATATCCCCGCCCACTGGGCGTCTATCAAGCTCATCGAGGGGGACGCCCTGGTGGAGAAAGCCCTGGGCCTGTCTCAGAGGGAGCGGGACGAGCTGGAGGCCGTCTGCCGGGAGTATGAGGGGGCCTATGATCTGGGCGACCGGGAGACCTTGATCGCCGACGCCCGCTACCAGTTCATCCAGACCGTGGTGGCCCAGTGCGTCAGGCGGGGCCGCCCTCTGGGGGCGCCCACCCTGTCCGACCGCATTGACGCCATCGTGACCCACAAGGTTCTGGCCATCCCGGTGTTCCTGCTGATGATGCTGTGTATGTTTGCCCTCACCTTCGGGCCGGGGCAGATGCTGGCCGACGGGGTGGACGCCCTTATCGGCGGCTGGTTTGCCGGGGGCGTCCGCTCCCTCCTGGCCGCCGCGGGTACTGCACCGTGGGTGGAGGCCCTGCTGGTGGACGGCGTGATCGCCGGTGTGGGCGGCGTGCTCACCTTCCTGCCCCAGATCGCCATTCTATTTCTGTTCCTGTCCTTCCTGGAGGATTCAGGCTACATGGCCCGGGCGGCCTTCATTATGGACCGGCTGCTGCGGCGCTTCGGCCTGTCCGGCAAGGCGTTTATCCCCATGCTCATGGGCTTCGGCTGCACCGTCCCGGCAGTCATGGGAGCCCGCACCATGGAGAACGAGAAGGACCGCCGCATGACCATCATGCTGGTTCCCTTTATGTCCTGCTCCGCCCGGCTGCCGGTGTACGGCCTGCTCACCGCCGCCTTCTTCCCCCAATACGGAGGGCTGGTGGTATTTTCCCTCTATCTGCTGGGACTGCTCTTCGCCATCGGCTCGGGCATCCTCCTCAAGAAGCTGGTTTTCCAGGGAGAGCCCGCCGCCTTCGTGCTGGAGCTGCCCCCCTACCGCCTGCCCACCCTCAAAAATATCGCCCTCCACGTGTGGGAGAAGGTAAAGGGCTTCCTGGTGAAGGCGGGCACCCTGATTCTGGCCATGAGTGTGCTGCTCTGGTTCCTCCAGTCTTTCGGCTTTGAGGGCGGGACCTTCGGCATGGTGTCCAACGAGGAGTCCTCTATCCTGGGCTTCGTGGGCGGCCTCCTGGCTCCTCTGTTCGCCCCCTTGGGCTTCGGCACCTGGCAGGCGGCGGTGGCCCTGCTCACCGGACTGGTAGCCAAGGAGATGGTGGTCTCCTCCATGAGCATGTTCTACGGCTTTTCTGTCACTGCCAGCGGTGCGGCGATTGCCGCCGCCCTGGGCGGCACCTTCCAAAGCCCCCTGGCCGCCTATTCTTTCCTGGTGTTTGTCCTGCTCTATGTGCCCTGCGTGGCGGCGGTGTCCACCATCCGCAAGGAGATGAACTCCACCAAATGGACCCTGGCCTCCATCGGCTGGCAGCTGGGGGCCGCCTGGCTGGGCTCCTTCCTGGTCTATCAGCTCGGCTCTCTTGTGCTGCGGGTGATAGGATGTTAAAATATATCGTATATACCGGTGTGGCGGCGCTGATCGTATGGGCGGCGGCCTACCTGATCTACCGTTTCCACCAGAGTCTGAAGGGCAAGCGGGGGTGCGGCTGCGGCGGATGCCCTTCCTGCCCCCACACCCGCTGCCGCCACCGCAGGACATAGGGGCCGATGCCCACATCGGCCCGCAGCAAGGAGGCGCTCTTATGGACCATCAACTCAAACAGCTTCAGGACTGGATCAGCGAGAGCCGGCATATCGTCTTTTTCGGCGGCGCGGGGGTGTCCACTGAGAGTGGTATCCCCGACTTCCGCAGCGTGGACGGCCTGTACCACCAGCAATACGCATTTCCGCCGGAGACGATTTTAAGCCACAGTTTTTTTGAGCGGAATCCGGAGGAGTTCTACCGATTTTACCGCAGCAAAATGCTCTTTCCGCAGGCCAGGCCCAATGCAGCTCATTGGAAACTGGCGGAGCTGGAGGCGGCGGGAAAGCTGACCGCCGTGGTGACTCAGAACATCGACGGGCTCCACCAGGCGGCGGGGAGCAAAACGGTGTACGAGCTCCACGGCTCCGTCCACCGGAACCACTGCATGAAGTGCCGCCGGTTCTACGGCCTGGACTTCCTGCTGGAGACCGGCGGCGTGCCCCACTGTCCAGCGTGCGGCGGGGTTGTGAAGCCAGACGTGGTGCTCTACGAGGAGTGCCTGGACGAGACAACCATGGAGGGCGCGGTGGAGGCCATCGCCGGGGCGGACATGCTGATCATCGGCGGTACCTCCCTGGCGGTGTACCCGGCGGCGGGGCTGATCCGCTATTACCGCGGGAATAGGCTGGCCCTGATCAACAAGAGCGCCACCCCCTACGACAGAGAGGCCGGCCTGGTCATCAATGCCTCTCTCGGCGAAGTACTGGGAGCCATCCGGGTATAACAGAAGGGCGTCCGCGTGGACGCCCTTTCAATTTTTTTGTTGAAAATCGATAAAACCCATGGTATACTCTCCCTAAAGGGGGAGATACCATGGAAAAAACCGCTGTGCAGAAGCTGGCCGGGGTACTGAAGATCCTGGTGACTATCACATTCGTGTGTAATCTCATTGTCCTGCCCTTGGTGCCGGTACTAGTGTCCGTTGCTGGGTGCCAAATCCCATTGCCTGAGCTGTTAGGCAATCTGACAGCAGAACCACCGTTGCCTGGGGACGACTGGCCCTATTTTTCGCCTGGTCTACAGATGTTTCTGGTAGTAGTGGGGGCTTGGACGGAGAATTTTGCCTTCACCTTTGTCCTCACCCTTTTCCTCCTGTTCTGCGGCATCTGCACCGCCGTAATTTTGTGGCAGGGCCGCCGGGTGCTGGGCACCATCCTGACGGGCGCCCCTTTCCGGGCGGAGAACGGCGTCAGCCTCCGCCGGGCGGCGGTGTGTTGCTTTTTGATCGCCGCCGCCGCGCTGGCCCGGGTGGTGTGGGGGCTGTTCTACTACGGTTCCGTCGCGCCCCTGCTGACCTATAACGCTCTGTTCGTTCCCATTTTTATTCTGGGCGGCCTGCTCTGCCTGGTCATGTCCGCGCTGTTCCGTCAGGCGGCGGAGCTGAAGGCGGAGAATGATCTGACTATTTGAGGAGGGGAAGCCATGCCCATTGTCGTCAATCTGGACGTGATGATGGCCAAGCGGAAGATGAGTCTCAACGAGCTCTCCGCCCGGGTGGATATCACCCTGGCCAACCTGTCCATCCTGAAAAATAACCACGCCAAGGCGGTGCGCTTTACCACGCTGGAGGCTATCTGCAAGGCGTTGGACTGTCAGCCGGGCGACCTGCTGGAATACGTGCCGGAGTCAGCAGAACACCCGTAGGGGTGGCCTTTGGTTGTCCGTTTTTTGTTATATTCAAAAAAATATTATTGAAATTCGATAATAATAAATTGACAAACAATCCCTCCTGTGCTATCCTCAGAGACAGACAGGAGGGATTGCTTTATGATACGGATATGGATTGCGATGATGTTGGCACTCCTGCTGCTGGCGGGCTGCGGTGGGGAGAAGGACGCCGGTTACGTGGCCCGGAAATTGGATATTGTGCTGCCGCAGCCGGCGGCAGTCACCTCCGGGGACAGCCACGGGGGCTTCCACGGGGACGGCCTGCTCCACATGGAGCTGACCTTTTCCCAAGAGGACGCCCTGGCGGTGGAGGAGGCCGTATCCAGCGCGGGATGGAGTCTGTTTCCCATGGAGCCGGAACTGGAGGAGCGCCTCTACCCGGACGGCGCCGGCGCGTCGGACTGGCCGGACTGGCCCGTGCCAGCCCGGGGATGGTGGTATCTGGAGGACCGTCAGGAGGACGAGACGGAGGATATGTGGCAGCGGTACTCTTACAACTATACCTTTGCGGTCTATGACCCAGATACCGGCATCCTGTACTACCAGGAGCTGGACACCTGAGACAGGAGGAATGTCGGAATGGACGATCTGAGCACCCTCGGCCCGCTGGCGCTGGGCCTGTTGGCGTGGGCGCTGGGCCTGGCAGCCCTGATGACCCGCCGGACGGGACTGTGCGCCCCCAGTCTGGGGTGCTGCGCCGCCGCTCTGGTTCTTGGAACCCTGGCGCTCAACGCCGCGGCATGGCTCCGTACCAGATATAAGGAGTGAGACAAATGGAGGAGAAAAAGACTATCCCGGTAACGCCGCCCGTGACGGCGGCCCGGCGGGTGTTTCCGGTGGACGGGAGGGATCGGGCGCTGCTGGTTCTGGCATGGGGCGTGGGCGTCCTGTGCGCGGAGGCGCTGCTCTGGGGCCTGTCCGGCCTGGGGATGACCCTCCTGGCGGCGGCATGGTATGGCGTCCTGTTCTGGTACGGCGGCGCCGCCCCGCTGGCCAGGCGGGAAAACCGCCTTCTTCTGTACGCCGTGGGCCTGTTGGCTCTGACCTTCGCCCTGTTTGCCAATCCGTGGCTCCGGCTGTGGAACACACTGGCCCTCGTTCTGCTGATGGGAATTCAAATGGGGGGCTGGCCGGGGATGGAGGTGTATTCCGTTGGGACATCCGCCATGTTGGGGGAGCGTTTCCTGCGGGTGATGGGCGGCCTGTTCGGCTATCTGGGCGCGTCGGTTCAGGCGCTGGGCTCCATTCGGGGCCTCTCCCGCAAAAAGATGCCCTATGTCCTGGGGGCACTGCTGGTGTGCGTTCCACTGCTGATGGTGGTCTTTCCCCTGCTCACATCGGCGGATGCGCTGTTCGCCCAGGTGACCCGCCGGGCGGCGGACTGGTTTGATGAGCATCTGGCGCTGTGGGCCCTGCGGTTGATTTTCGGACTGCTTGTCGCCCCATTCCTGTTCGGGCTGCTCTACTCCCTGCGGCGGCCGGAGCCGCTGAAGCGGCCCGCCCGGCCCGTGGAGGGACTTTCAATGGAGGCCGCAGGGCCGGTCACCGTCCTGGCAGTGCTGGATGTCCTGTATGCCTTCTTTCTGGCGGTGCAGTGCGCAGCACTGTTCGGCGGCGCTGACTACCTGGCCCAGGTGGGAATCAGCTATGCGAGCTATGCCCGCAGCGGTTTTTTCCAGCTTGTGGCCGTAGCCGCGGTCAATTTGGCCTGCCTGCTGGCCTGCCTTGCTCTCTGCAAGGGTGAGGGGCGGGGGCTCAGGATGGTGCAGGTGCTGGGTACACTCCTGGTGGCGGCCAGCGGTGTGCTGCTGGTATCCGCCCTGTGGCGCATGAACCTCTATGTGGGGGCCTATGGGTTGTCCTTTAAGCGGGTGCTGACCTATTGGGGGATGGCCGTGCTGGCGGTGCTCCTGGCAGCCGCCCTGTGGAAGGTGTGGCACCGGCACTTCCGCTGGTTCCGGGTGCTGCTGAGCGTGGGGGTGGCGGGCTGGCTGCTCCTTAACTACGCCAATGTGGACGCCTTGGTGGCCCGCTACAACATTGGCCGCGGCCTGGACACCGGGGCGGTACTCTCCGCCTCGGACGGACGGCTGGGGGCCCTGCCTGCGCTGGAGGAGCTGCTGGAGGCCCAGCCGGAGGAGACAGAGCTGCGCCAGGCGGTGGAGACGCTTCGGGACAGCGCCAGGTGGCAGGCCGCCCATTGGCAGACCTGGTCAGTGGCCGCTTGGCGGGGGCAGTAGCAGGAACGAAAACCGCCCGGACAGCGTTTGCCGTCCGGGCGGTCGCCCCTCTGCTCAGAGGGTGCCGGTGCAGAAAAAGGTGAAGCGACCGCTGGCATATACCGTACCCGCTCCGTCGTCCACGGTGATGGATACCAGGCAGGTGGTGCGGCCACGGTGCTCCACCCGGGCCCGGGCGATCACCTGACCCGCTCTGGCGGAGCGGATGAAATCAAGGCTGCCGTGGAGCGTCACATACTTCCGGCCGTCGGTCCGGCAGGCGCTTCCGGCGGCACAGTCGGCCAGCGTGTAGTAGGCCCCTCCGTGGAGCAGACCATAGGGGTTTAGACTATCCGGCCCGATCTCCAGGATGGCCTCCGCCGTGCCGTCCCCAGTTTGATGGGTCGTGATACCGTTATAGATGGCAAAGGCGTTGGCCCTTGCAATTGCGTCAAGCTGTGCTTCGTCTGCCATGTTTCCCGATTCCTCAATCTTTCAGAATGATACGGTCACCCTCGATGTGCTCCACTGTGGCGAGGGCCTCCACCCGGATGCCCATCCGCCGCAGAACACGACCGCCGTCCCGCATGGCCTTTTCGATGGCCACGCCCACGCCGGCCACCTCGCCGCCCGCCTTGGAGACGAGTTCCAGCAGGCTCAGAATGGCCTGCCCATTGGAGAGGATATCGTCTACCAGGAGAACCACGTCGTCCCCGTCCAGGTACTTTTTAGAGACCCGCAGGGTATAGGACTTCTCCAGAGAGAAGGAGTGGGTTTCGGCCGAGTAGACCTCCGGATCGATGTACCCGGTCTGGAACTTCTTCGCATAGACCGCCGGGACATCCAGAGCTCGTGCTACAAAACAGGCCAAGGCGATACCGGAGCTTTCCGCAGTCAGTACCTTGGTGATCCTCACACCCCGGAAACGCTTTGCCAGCGCGTTTCCCATGTGCTCCATCAGATTTATATCCATACAGTGATTGAGGAACATGTCCACGTGGATGATGTCCCCCTCGCCGACCACCGCATCGCTTAAAATCCGTCGTTTTAATTCTTCCATGGTACTCCCTTCCGTCCAATGCACGGTTTCAATGCTTCTGAATAAGATTATAAACTATTTTACACGCCCCTGCAATATTGACAAGCGCACAAAAATAGGGTATTCTAATCAATACGGTGATTGTGGCTTTGTGACGCTACCCGCCCACAGCCAGTTGCAGCGGTATCGAAGTGGTCATAACGGGGCTGACTCGAAATCATGTGACAGGATTGCATAAATTGAATATTCTATACGGAAGCGTATCGAAGTGGTCGTAACGAGCTTGACTCGAAATCAAGTTGTCCGCAAGGGCACGTGGGTTCGAATCCCACCGCTTCCGCCATGGGTGAGTCCTTATAGGACTCACTCATTTTTTCATAATTTGTAAATTCATTTTGAAAGTTGTACAGAAATTTACAACTTTTTTCTTTTTCCAGCCTATATGTAGAAGCCTGATTTTACATGATAGGAGGAAATATGATATATTACAAACGATATACGGGAAAGCTGCTTCCGCAGAAAACGGCAGAGCAGCCAAGCTGGGTCCAATGGACGCACCATTCAGAGGGCAAAACTCACTGTGAGGAATGCTTAATGTTGGATGGTTGTTGGTTTCAGGAAGAAAATGCTCCGTCTTGTCCACATCATCCATACTGCCACTGCACATTAGACCCGATTCCCTATGCTGTGGTTTTGATGAATACAACATCATATAGCGATTACAGCAAATTTGATCCCTATCTATTTGACCCAGAAAATACATATAGACATGGAAAAAATCGAGCATTTGAAAGTTGGGGCTATTCTGCTTCAGATTCTACGTGGCTTAAGAATCAAAGTGAGAAACAGGCACTTGAAAAATATCTATCCGGTGACTATACGTTAGGAAAGTTGGATAGACGAGGCCAGCGAATTGATATCAGAGTTACGATTCCCAGAAAAGGCAAATCAGGCAGCGTGTCATTTATTACTGGATGGATGCTTATGCCGAACGGAAAACTCAAATTGAATACGCCGTATGGGGTAAAATAAAATGAAGATGATGGATTGCGTAGAAGTGATGGTAGAAAAAGATTGCTATGCAAAAGAAGGCGTTCACAAGGGAATGCAAGGGGTTGTCTGGGAGAAGGAGCCAAAAGACGGCTGTTGGGTCGTCCTCTTTCCTCAATGTGGAGATAAGGAAGATATTGCAGACCTCTACATGAAAGAAGAGGATCTGAAATTGATTCCTGTTATGTCTCCAGATGTAAATGAGCAAATCAAGGCGCAATTTGAAAAAGAAGCCGATCAGACAAAATCATTTGCCGAAAAGCTGGATGATCTTTCTAATTATCGTATCTAATGGGATAAAAGCCTCTTGCTTGCTGCGCTAAAACCATTGATATGACTGGATTTTTCCAAGTCCTATAATTACACTCCGACCACGTCGGAGCAAGCTTTGTATCGCTTGCTCCGACTTTTTTACAAAAGTCAGAGCGCGCTCACGCCGCTGCTCATCCTTTCCAAATCACAACCGCTGCGCTGGGTTGTGATTTGGTATCGCCGCTTCGCGGCGTTTTTTGATTTTATAGAAATATCGGTTTTGACCGTCCTTTGCAGAAATCCCTTGAAACGAAATGGTTTCAAGGGATTTCTTTTTTAGCTTTACAATTTATGCTACGGGATAGAAACATAAAACAGTGCCGGACCTCTAAGAATTTTGCTGCCAGCTTTACTTTGGAATCCAGGGTAACAGTGAATACAAACAGTGCAGTGCTGGTATTGCCTCCGGAGACACTTCTCGTACAGGCTCCAGAATTCCCAAACACTTTTCTTCAACCATAAGCTGCCCACTTTCCAGGCCATGGTCACCGGGCCGCTGAAAGAAGCTGGCGCTACTCGCTTTATCCTCATTCATACCATCAGCAGTGCACAGAACTTTACGGGAACCATTCTCGTTGACGTTATAGTAACCAAAATAGCCATATTTTCGTAGCCGATACCCCAGTTTTGAGACAGGTGGGAACAGCCGCCCTGCAAAGAGCAGTTCTGCCACGCCTCAATGTGGACGAAAGTATGATAGACACGGCCTATTGGTTCGAATCCAGACCGTGTCAGTGGCGGCGGAGCCGCTCACGTTACCTCTGGATCTGGGCCCAACGGTGTGACTCAGGCATTCACTCGGAAAATAGATAGACGGAATACCACACACAGAAGCGCAAAAAGTCCAGCCTATTTGGAAATAAATTATAGCAAATGCCGGAATGGCAAAGTAATTACCCGCAGGACAGCATACATGGCCTCTTTTCCCCAACTTAGCTTTCTAGGAACATAACTTGGGCCATCTTCTATAGAGCCATCAGGACTCATGTGTCGGCTGCTTTCCTTCAGTACATCGAGTTGAGCACGGATCTGAGCATTTAGCCCCGGGCTTTTGATCGCAAGCATTAGCTCGGTGTCCAGATAAACACTCCTCATATCAAAGTTGCAGGAACCTGCGAGCGTCAGATCTTCGCCTATGAGCACGGCCTTAGTATGCTGTGCCTGCTCGCCCAGATATTCATAGATATGGGTGCCGGTGCTGCGGAGATGCGTTTTCTGATTTAAGTAGTCGGTGCAGCCAAAAGGATTTGTCCCACTTTCTACGGCATTGATCAGAATATCTGTTCTGGTACCCGCAGCACAGACAGTCCGAAGGTCCTCGTACATATCCTTACTGCATATAATGTAGGGCGTCTGAACCAGAACGTTACTGTCCTGCGCCATAGCGTCTACCATGCGGGCCCACAGGATTGGTGTCTTATTTTCCGGCTCGATTGGATTGGACCATAGCTCCACACTATATGCCGCCAGTGTGGCGGACTCCCATTCTGCTGTAGTCAAACTGTCTGTAAAGACTTCCGGGTAACGTTGGGCGGTCTGCTCATAACAGCCAGCCAGATCGCTTTCACACCTTGAATCTTTAAAAACCTTACAGCATGGAAGCGCCCACACCGCCTCAAAATAATTCATCAGCTGTTGATAGGACTGGCCTGCCCCAGGCTCGGTTTCATATACTAAAATATCCCGGTCCACATTGTAGTGTTCTTGGTAATTGCCCAGGAAGCGGTTATCTGTATTTCTACCACCCAGGATATAGGCAAAGTCATCAGCGATCAGATACTTATCGTGCATCCGATAGTTGATTTTCCACGGGGTTAGAAGGTTGATCGGGTTGTAGAGCCGGATCTCCACGTTCTCATGGCTTGACAACTGGCAAAGGTTCCTACTCATGGGAAGGAAATGTCCGCCATTGATGCCGTCCAGAAGCACCTGAACCCTGACACCGCGCTCGGCTGCCGCCCAAAGTGCGCCAATCACATCCTGGCCGCTTTCCTCATCCCAAAAATCAAACGTGGTGAGTATAATCCGCTCCTTTGCTTCCTCAATAAGCCGGAGCCGCCACAGCAGGGCATCAGAGTTGTCGTCGATGCTCCGCACCCGCTCTGGTGCGGTATGTTCATAGCGGATATCGTTCAGCCAATCTTCGGGAGTGGCCCTTTTGTGAAACGCCGGTGGAATGACTAGACAGAGAATGATGAATAAAAGCCACACAAGGAGCACCAGAGCGACATTCTTCACAAACCGTTTCATTTATCTGACCTGCTTTCATATTGACGCCCCAGGGATTCCCGCCTGCTCGGGGCACTCATTGCTCTAGTCCGGCGCGTGCCGGGGACAAGATAGGGAGTATCATATCGCCGTGGATGATGTGAAAAATTGCGGCTGCTGAAAATAGAAAAAATGCGGGCAGGAAAGGGAAAAGAAAGTTGAGCACTGGCCGTTCCGCGATAACATTGTTGCAAATAATATCATACAATTTGATGAAATTCAAGGTGTATGGGGTTACTATCTGTCCCCAACGGAGCGGAGGCGAAGAACAGCGGTCCACAGTTCCTTGCTGGCCGGTTTGGTACCCACACAATATTTTTATCGCTAAAACCGCTGCTGCAAAAAGAATCTTTTCGGGCAGACAATGGTTCCATTTCTGATAAAGTATGCTATACTATAATTTATAATTGCTTTTATACATAGCGTTTATGGGATTGACGCTCTGTATGTATGTTTCAGTATTCAATCGGATAAGGAGAGATGCAGACGCTGTAAGATGCCTTTGAAACAGGCGGTATCTACATCTCCTAAGAAAGCCAGGGCTATAGAGCAGCCGATGGATCGGGAAGGGTGAAGTTATGAAACTTGCAGAGGCTTTACAGGAACGCGCAGATCTGAACCGGAATATTGAACAGCTCAAAAACCGTTTGAGCAGCAATGCTCTGGTGCAGGAGGGCGAGCAACCGGTGGAATGCCCGGAGAATCTAAAACAGGAGCTGGATGCTTCCATTTCTCGCCTGTCCTATTTGATTGCGAGAATCAATCGGACCAACTGCCAGACTGTGGTTGAGGGGCAGACTCTGACAGAACTGATTGCCCAAAAGGATGCCCTGTCCCTCAAACTCCATGTATACCGGGATGTTGTGTACGCGGGAAGTCAGATATCCTACCGCGCCAGAAATACGGAGATCAAGATCCGGTCTGCGTTCTCTGTGGCGGACTGGCAAAAGGAGATCGACCGGATGTCCAAAGAACTGCGCCGGCTGGATAACCGGCTACAAGAGAGCAACTGGAAGACCGACTTAGTGGAATAGGCCAAAGTGCCTGGTAGCAGAAGCAGGGCGAATGCCGCGCGGCGACAGCGTAAGTCGCATCATGGATACACGGAAGGGCACGTGCGAGGTTCGAGTCCTCAAGAATTGTTATGCCCCGACTGCGTACAGATGTATTGTAACGGATGATTGTAATGACCGGGTATTGACTGCGTCTGCGAGGGTGGGAATGGGGATGCTGTTCCAATGGCAGCATGGATTGGCAGATTGGCCTTTGAACAAAAAGATCCGGCTGTGGATAACCCAAAGCATCCACAGCCGGATCGGTTATTTCAGCGTGTCGCTGTTGTTCAGAACCAGGGAGCTGTAGAGAAACAGTACATCGCAGTTTTCAAAATCAATGAACTGCCCGAGGTAGTCCGGCTGGATGTAGCGAATATCCACCAGAGTGATCCTGGAGTATCCGCTGAGCAGCAAAGGCGCAATGCTGGAGCCAAAAGAGTCGCGGAACAACACCAACTCCCGGCCGCTTTGGGCGTAAGGATTTTCCATGGTAATCAGAGACAGAGAACCGGAGAGGAACATTTCATAGGGGTCCTTTCCCATGGCACGCTCCATGTCGTACACCGTTCCGGTTCGGTTGTTCTGGTAATCATACACCGTGCAGTCCCGGATGGCATCGTTGATGAGATAGTGGATGGACTCGGGGGCCAAGGGGAGGGCCGATTGTCCGCAGTAAACGCCGTAGAAGTCCCGCTCCAACACGGACTCTTCGTAATTTTGAGTCAAGGTGACCCCCATGGCCTGGGCCAGCCGCTCCGCCACATCGGTGATCCGCTCCTGCCGCCAATGGGTGTCGGTCCTGTAATAGTCGTCCCGCTCCAACAGGTCTGAGATGGAGATATAATCGGCAAAGCCAACCTTCTGTGCCATCAGGGACTCCAATTGCGCATAATCCATGGAGAGGTGCCCGCTCTCCCGGGCCAGAAAGCAGTTCTTGTCCGGGATTACGGAGAGGAACACCCGATTGCTGCCGTTCAGGTATTTGTCATAGAGGTACTGGAAGCGGCCTGCCGCCCGGTCCAGGGAGGACTCGTTCAGGGGGTATTCCACCGCGGCGGCGAAGCCGTCGGAAACATAGATCCCATTGTTGTCCTGCCGGTGGAACAGGCCGGTGGCGGACAGGGCTTTCAGTGTACGGAACTGGTCCCGGAAGGGAAAATGATCCTGGGTGTAGGTTTCAAAGCCGGACATGAACCGCCCGCTCAGTACGGTATCCAAGGTGAACGCCGGCATGGCGGCCAGTTTCCTCCGCTCACTGTCCGAAGTGGCTTCCTTGGGGAGAAACAAACAGGCCAGAAAGGCCACGGCCAGAAGCAGCCCAAACAGGATACAGACCGTCAGGTTTTTCTTTTTGCTATCCATGGTATCCTCCTATCAAAACCGGAAGTATAGGAATGGGTTAAAGGAGCCGTCCACCAGATAGCCGGTCATGACCAGCAGCAGTATAAACAGTGTAAAGGGTTCCAGTGCGTTGAGGACCTTACCGGCGGTGGGGTACTGGGAGAGGCGGACAAGCCCATTCCGGAGGAGGGGGGTGGCTCCAAAAACGGCCAGAATCAGCACCAGAGCGAAGCTGCGCAGACAGTAGACCGCCTCTGCAGAAACCAGCGGGATACCGCCGGCACCGAACAGACCGCCAATGTCGGAGAGGGCCTGCCCCATATTCTCCGCGTTGAAGATCACAAAGCTGATCACGACGAAGAATACTACATAGAGATGGGCGAGCGGGCGGCATTTCGAGAGAGGTTTCAGCAGCCACAGCTTCTCCATGATCAGAAGAACGGCGAACATCAGTCCCCAGACAACGAAGTTCCAGGCTGCCCCGTGCCAGAAGCCGGTCAGCATCCACACCACCAGAATATTCAGCAGTTGGCGGGCCCTTCCGACGCGGTTGCCGCCCAGCGGGATATACACATAATCCCGGAACCAGGTGCCCAGCGATATGTGCCAGCGGCGCCAGAACTCTGTGATGCTGGCGGAAATATAGGGATAGTTAAAGTTTTCAAGGAAGTGGAAGCCAAATACTTTGCCTAGGCCGATGGCCATATCGCTGTATCCGGAGAAGTCGAAATAAATGTGCAGGGCAAATGCGACGGCGTATAGCCAGTAAAAGAGCACGGACTTCTCATCGGACGCCCGGAACACGCTGCACAGCTCTCCCAGTTGGTTGGCGATCAGGATCTTTTTCCCCAATCCAATGAGAAAGCGCCGCACCCCCTCGGCAGCCAGAGCGGTGGAGTGGGAACGGTGTTCCAACTGCTGTGCAATGTCGGAATAGCGGACGATAGGCCCTGCAATGAGTTGGGGAAACATAGCCACATAGGCTGCCAGGTGGATCAGATTTTTCTGAGCTGGCTCGCCCCGGTATACATCCACCGTATAGCTGATGATCTGGAAGGTGTAGAAGCTGATGCCAATGGGCAGGGCGATGCGCAGCAGGGGAACCCCCAGTCCGGTGGCCGCGTTGAAGTTTTCCAGGAAGAAGTCTGCGTATTTGAAGTACAGGAGAAAGGACAGGCTGACCGCCACGGAGAGCCCGCAGACCAGTTTGGCCCCTTTTTGGCCCCGGTACCGCTCCTGCAAGAGGCCGAAGCCATAGCCGGACAGGATGGAGGCCAGCATAAGAAGGACGTATTTAGGCTCGCCCCAGGCATAGAAGATCAGGCTGGCCAGCAGGAGCACTGCATTTCGGAAGCGGGCCGGAGTGAGAAAGTATACGGCCAGAACCAGCGGGAGAAAGTAGTATAGAAATGGGATGCTGGAAAAAAGCATAGAAAACCTTCCTTAACAGCAACGTACGGGGCGGCTCCCTGGCGAAGAGGCCGCCCCGCAACGCTATATAATGTTATATTGAACTGGCGGTTCTCAGCCCTCTACCACCGGGGTGTCAATGATTGCCTCGGCTCCGTCCAGGGCAGAGAGCGCGTTATCCTTGAAGGTTTCCACCAAATCATCCGCGCCATACGCGGCAATGACATACTGGCCGTCCACGTTGATTACGACTAAGGTATCCGGCATACCGCAGATCCACTGCTTCGCCAGGATTCCCTCCTTGAGGGCGTCGGCGAACTCGTCGGCACTCACATCGCCGGTCAGGTGATAGGCCGCGCCGGTAAAGGTGTTGGCATTCATCATGTGGATCATAGATGCCGCGTCATCAATGTGGGTGGTCTCGCTCTCCGGAAGGCTCAAGGTGGAGGTCAGCTCCTCGGTCTTGGATACGTCAAAGGCGCCTGGGGCATCTGTGGTCATGTGCTCCGAATCGCCGCCGCCGATGGGGAACTTTTGATCCTCTGAATACACCCCATAGACCGTCTCCAGAACCTCCACCGCACTGGAGTAGGAAGAGGTGGAGCCGTCTCCGCTTCCGCCGTGATTGCTGCTGCCATTGTTGCCGCTGCATCCCACCAGGGAGATCGCCATTGCCGCACCGAGAATAAAAGTGATCATCTTTTTCATAATACATGGTCTCCTGTTCTGCATTTATTTGGGTGACTGATTTTGCTGAAGGTCATACCCTCCATCGTCACGCATGGAGAGTACATAGGTAAGCTGTTTGCCATTGGTTTTCAAGGTCAGGGAAAACATGGTGTCCTCTGTGCCGGAGAGGTCCCAGTAGAGCAGAACGTCTTCGGAGATCTCTGCTTCGGTGCCGTCTCCGAGGAGTTCGCCCTCCGGATCAAACAGGCTGAATTCACCGCCGGAAACAGATACCCGGGTCGTTTCGCCGGTTTCCAGCGCCAGAGGAATTCCGCCGGAGACTTCCCGAAGTCCAGATGTCATTTGAGGATGGTCCGCCGGAATGGAGACCGGTTCCGCCCCAATGGGTACGCCCTGATACAAGAGGGCGGTTTCCCCACGCACAGCAAAGGGAGGGAGAGCGGCAATAAACAGGACGGCTGCGCAGGCGGCAGCGGCCAGAGATCCAAACGAAATCCATTTCGTTCTGGTGCGTGTCGGCTCCGGCTTTTGTTCCAGGCGCATGACCTGCTCCCGGAGCTCCTCCGGCGCTTTGATCCTGCGGTATGCCTCTACATCTTTTTGATCAAACATATTCATTCCTCCGTTCCAAGGAGTGCTTTGATTGCCTGCCGGCCGCGGGTCAGACGCATTTTGACTGCGGAAACCGAGATGCGCAGGCAGCGTGCGGTTTCTTCCACTGAAAACCCTTCCAGATAGTGGAGCACCACCACCTCATGCAGCTTGTCCGGCAGGCTCCGAACGGCGGCCAGAAGTTCGGATATTTCTGAATCCTCCGGCGAGGCGATGTGTTCCGCATCTTCTAAAGGGGTATACCTGCGTACCGCGTTGCGGCGCTGGAGATCCCGGCATTTATTGATTGTAACGCGCAGCATCCATGCCCGTTGGTGGGACGTATCCTGGAACGTAGGCCGCTTCGCCAGATAGACCGCAAACACATCGTGGACGACATCCTGAGCGTCTTCTGAATGGCTCACATAGGTCAGTGCTGTCCGGAACAGCAGATCGGAATATGTTTCGTATAGCGCCGTTAAATCAACCGTTTCTCCATGACGCAATGTTCTTACCTCCTGTTCTATACACGCATGGCCTGGCCGCCAGGTCACATTTCCCTCCACATTTTTTGAGAAAGTTATTAAATATTATACCACGTTCCTTGTGGGCGCGATAGAGCGCGAATATTAGAAACAAAGCAGCTGCTGAAAACTTTTTAGCTGGATTTGCGTCTATAATGTGGAGACGCCGCAAATCTGTGCTGGACGATAGCTGACAGATTTGCTCCGGAACATATATGCTCTGTTAGATACATCTCAAATTCACAGGCAATTATGAAAGGAACTCAGATTGATATGAAGAAAAAACGATTCGCTACAATTGTGGCAGCACTCTTGGTAATTTCTCTGGCTAGCTGTAGTACACCTGCTGGGAGCTTACCCTCCGCGCCTGACGGTTCCCATGTGCCGGAAAAAACACAGGCCCTCTATTCCAATTTGACGGATGACAGCTCCAGGAGGGAGGTCGTGGATGCGCTTCAGGCCCACGGCGTATCTCAGGAGCAGACCGATACCCTGCTGGCCTGGGCAGACGACTTTAACGCCCGGGTGACCACGCCCACCCTCACGGAGGGCTTTACCGCCATGGAGGGTGACTTTGTTGACTACAGCTCACTTTTGTTTGACATTAAGGAACTGCCAGACGGCACATTTTTTATGGAGGCCAATTGCCGCCTGACCGCGTTCCTGTTGATGCGGGATCAGCTCCAGACCTGTGGGACTGCGGATGAGAGTGATACCTATCTAATGTTTGACATTGAGGCCATTGACACGCAGAAGGAATACCAGCTCAGTTCAGAAGCACGGGCCGATTTCATTACTCTGTTCAATGCCGTACCTCTGGAGGGGGCGGCGACCCAGGAGGAACACCTTGCCCGCATTGAGGAAGCGTGGTCGGAGCGTGGCATACAGGTGAACAGCGCCAAGGGAATGTCCCTGATCGAGGTATATCTGCATTCCCCACTTGACGGGGTCCGCTTTGTGGGGCATACCGGCGTATTGATGGAGACGGAGGACGGACTGCTGTTTGTGGAGAAGTATGGCCCGGCTGGTCCCTTCCAGGCGACCAAATTTGAGAGCCGGAACGCATTGGAGCACTATCTTCTGGCCCGTCCGGACCTATATGGAGACGAGACGGAGCTGCCGCCTATTGTGCTGGAAAATGGGAAGATGATGGAGATATCCTGACCGGGGTACGGGTATCCGCAGTAGACACGGCCAAAAATGTCCGATGGGAGACCCATCGGACATTTTTCATATTCGTTTATTTTAGCCGCATTTTTGAGTACGGCGCGTTCCTGTACCTCACCTTATCCAGTACACTATCAGCAGTGAGGAGATGTAGCCAGGTTAGAGCCTTAATTTTTGCAAAAATATGTCGATATGATACATGAAACCATTAAGAGCAGAGGGAAACCGAAATACTACTGTAGACAGAGAAAGGGCGTGGTATAGGTGCGTTATCTGGTTTATCTCTTTGGATGCGTTCTGTTGGTCGGAGGTGGGGCAGTCTGTTCAGTTACACCGTCCGGAATCAGACTGGATGCTGCAAACTTGCTGTCGCTTCTGGATTATACAACGCTGGCGTTCCTGCTAATCGCGTGCGTACTGGTTCTTCTGGGGAACAACTCTTTCCGCGCTTTTGGTTGGGCAATCCGGGCTATGTTTCAAGAGAAAAAACCTTCCGCCGCCCGTGCGCTGGAGAGTTATCTGGCCTATCGGCAGGTGGCTATAGGATCTTTACTGGCCGGAGGAGCTGGCTCATTGCTTAGTCTGATTAAAATGATGCACAGCCTGGGTGGCGGTAATCTGGAGGAATTAGGGATTGCCCTAAATGTAGCATGCCTGTCTCTCGGATATGCCATCTTTTTGAATCTGCTATTACTTCCGGTAGGGTTTCTGTTGCGAAAGACGTTGGGAGAGTTAGAACAGGCGGATAAGGTAGACTAGGCTGCGGGAACTATTTCGGTGCGGCGAAAGCGCAGTAGAGCAGGGTGATTGGTCGGGGTGAATTAGGGCATCTGTTTACCTGCCGGGCTGAACTATATAGGAAGATAGATATTTTTCTCTGACAGGAGAAAACACATAGGCCGCAGCTTCTGCGATTGGTGTAAAAAGAGAACTGCACTTCCGTACGCCGCCCTTTCGGGCTGGCGGTTCGGAAGTGCAGTTCCAGTTCTGTCGCCTGATAACCGAAGCCGACATACTGCTCTGTCATGCTATTTCAGATGAAGAAAGCCCCGGATACATACCTGTTCTGATCTACCCTTATCTAATCGAGAAATCCATCATACCATGCCAAACGCCATTTGTGACACCGTACGTAAATCAATTGAGGACTAGCTGGGCATTTTGGAAGGTTCCCAGCCAGTTGAGGTTGAGGGGAATGGGGGTAAGGAAGGAATCTGGTCGGAC
Source organism: Clostridium sp. ATCC BAA-442 (assembly GCF_964239415.1). Taxonomy (NCBI): domain Bacteria; kingdom Bacillati; phylum Bacillota; class Clostridia; order Eubacteriales; family Clostridiaceae; genus Clostridium; species Clostridium sp. ATCC BAA-442. The sequence continues at coordinate 22,422 of NZ_CAXSQB010000055.1, forward strand.
GGCC
>NZ_CAXSQB010000056.1:0-22401 GCF_964239415.1 Clostridium sp. ATCC BAA-442
CCCCTATAACCCCCTATCTATTACCCCCTATAATCCCCCGGAAAAGAAAGAAAAAGAGAGAACGCGTTGGGGGAGACGGAGGAGAATCGGAAGACTCTACTTAGGCGAGAGGTGGTGACATGCCGAATGAACAGAATCTTATCCCGTTCGGGGAACGAACAGAGAGCGAACAGAGAGAAATCCGAGCTTCTGGCGGCCGTGCATCCGGCGCGTCACGGCGGCGAAAGCGCAGCCTGAGAGAAGCGGCAGACCTGTACCTCTCTCTCCCGGTGGCGGACAAGCGGGCATGGAACAAGCTGGCCCGTGACGGCGTAGAACCGGAGGATGTGGATAACCAGATGGCGGTCATTGCGGGCCTGACCCTAAAGGCGGCCAAGGGCGACGCGAAGGCGGCAAAGGTGCTGTTTGACTTGTTGGGAGAGCAGGGGGCGGCGGGCGCCGGCGGTATGCAGGACATGGACGACGATCCGATCACCGCGTCGCTGAAGGAGGAGATGGGAAATGGGCTTCTCTGAAAAGCAGAGGGAGATTCTGCGTTTCCCATACCAGTGCTATGATGCGCTCATCTGTGACGGCGCAGTGCGGTCGGGAAAGACCTCAGTCATGTCGTTGTCCTTCTTCCTGTGGGCAATGGGACGTTTCAACGGCTGCGCGTTTGCACTCTGTGGGAAGTCGGTAGGAGCGGTGGAGCGCAACATTGTGACGCCGCTTCTGGCGGTGCAGTATTTGCGGCAGAACTTCACCATTTCCTACAGCCGCTCCGGCCATGTAATTACGGCCCGGCGTGGGGTGCGGGAGAACCGCTTCTACCTGTTCGGCGGCAAGGACGAGAGCTCCTACACGCTGATTCAGGGTATCACCCTGGCGGGGGTTTTGCTGGACGAGGTGGCCCTGATGCCCCGCTCTTTTGTGGAACAGGCCATGGCCCGGTGCTCCGTGACAGGGGCAAAGCTATGGTTCAACTGCAACCCGGAGGGGCCGCAGCACTGGTTCCGGCAGGAGTGGATTCTAAAGGCGGAGGAGCACAAGGCCCTCCATCTGCACTTCACCATGGAGGACAACCCGGCGCTGGACGAGGCCACCCGGGCCAGATACCGGAGCATGTATGCCGGGGTGTTCTACCAGCGGTACATTCTGGGCCTGTGGGTCATGTCGGAGGGGCTTATCTACGACATGTTTGACCAGACAGAGAATGTCTACCGGACGCAGGAACGCCCGGTGGATCTGGAATGGGTTTCCCAGAGAACCGTGGCCTGTGACTACGGTACCGCCAACCCTACGGTGTTTCTGGACATCTATGACCACGATGGAGTGATCCGGGTGGACAGGGAGTACCGCTGGGACAGCCGGAAGGAGCGCCGGCAGAAGACCGACCAGGAGTATGCCGACGACCTTCTGGACTTTCTGGGCAGGGAATGGTGCGCGGTGATCGTAGATCCCTCGGCGGCCTCGTTTATCGAGGAACTGAGGCGGCGGGGGGTGTATGTCATCCCGGCGGAAAATGAGGTGCTGGATGGCATACGCAAGACCGGAAGCCTGTTTCACCGCAGAAAAATTCTGGTCAGTGAAGCCTGTGCCGGCCTGCTGGACGAACTGGGCACCTATTTGTGGGACGAGAAGGCGGGCCAGCGGGGGGATGAGAAGCCCCTGAAGGAGCGGGACCACGGGCCGGACGCCCTGCGCTATTACATCAATTCACTGCCGGACTGGAGGTTCGAGTAAGTGTCCAGACGCAATAAAAGCCGCCCCAGGGGCGCACAACCAAATACCGAGGCGGTGAGCGTACAAGACGCATTTTCCAACCCGCTGTTCCGGCTGGGCTATGGCTCCCAGTCGCCGCTGGAGGCCACAGAGTATCCGCTGACCCGGATGACGGACAACTACGCCCTGCTCAACTCCCTCTACCGGGACAACTGGGTAGTACAGAACGTGGTGGGCATCATCCCGGACGACATGACAAAGAAGTGGTTCGCTCCCGCCGGAGCGGTGGGGCCGGAGCACCTGAAGGAACTGGATCGCGTTCAGCGCGTGACGGCGCTCCGGGAGCGGGTCAACGAGGGACTGCGGTGGGGCAGGCTGTACGGAGGCGCCGCCGGACTTATCATGATCCGCGGACAGGAGGGGATGCTGGGCCAGCCGCTGGAGCTGGAGAGCATTTACCCCGGTACCTTCCAAGGGCTTTACATACTCGACCGCTGGCAGGGCGTGGTACCCGGTATGGAGCTGGTATTCGAGGGCGGAGAGCCGGTGCCCGCCTATTACTCCATCACCGACGCCAGGGGGAACACGGTGGCGAAGGTGCACCACTCAAGGCTGGTGCGGTTCACCGGACGCGACCTGCCCTTCCTGGAGCGGGTGGCGGAGCTGTACTGGGGAGAGTCCGAGGTGGAGGCCCTATACAATGATGTGGTTAAGCATGACAACGTGGCCGCCAACATGGCCGCGCTCACCTTCCGGGCCAACGTGGACACCATGGAGGTGCAGAACCTGGACCAGCTCTTTTCCGTTACGTCCGGGGAGCAGCAGAGGCGGTTCTGGAATGTGATGCAGGCCCAAAGCGTGATGAAGTCCAATTTCGGCATGCAGTTGGTCAACCGGGGTGACCAGATTAAGAATACCCAGTACACCTTCACCGGGCTCCAGGAGGTCTACGACTCCATGTGCCTCGACCTGTCCGGCGCGTCCCGGATTCCGGTGACCAAGCTGTTCGGACGCTCCCCGGCGGGGATGAACGCCACCGGGGAGAGCGACCTTCGGAACTACTATGACTACGTGGACACGCTGCGGGAGGCCAAGCTTCGGCCCATTCTGGAAAAGCTGCTGCCGGTCCTGGCCATGTCAGCCTGGGGGGCGGTACCCGACGGGCTGGACATCACTTTCCCGCCCCTGTGGACGCCCACGGCGAAGGAGGTGGCCGAGATCGCCAAGACCAAAAGCGAAGCCATCGTATCCGGCTATCAGGCGGGGCTGCTCAACGTGGACACGGCCCAGAAGGAGCTCAAGAAACTGGCGGACGAGACCGGGATGTTTGACAGTATTTCCGAAGAGGAGATCGCGGCCAACGCCGGGAAAACCTACCAGGACGTGACCGCCCTGCGCGACCCGCTGGCTGGGATGGGGTATGGAGGGCTGATAAATGCCGAGCCTGAGTCGAGCGCCGAATAAAAAGGAGCTGGAGAAGCTTATCTCCATTTATCTGAAAGCAGAGACCGCCATCATCAACGAGATCGGGCGGCTTCGCTCCCAGGGCCTGGTGGATTACCACGCTGTGGCCGCCCTGGAGCGGGTGCAGGCCATCCTCCGGCAGATGGAATCAGACTGCTGGGAATACGTCCCAAAGATGATTGAAAAGCAGTTCTATGTCCGGGTTCCGGAGGCCCGGAAGGCCCTGGAGGTGCCGGAGACGGCGGCCAAGCACGCCATGGGTTATTACAATGCGGGCGTCGGGGCAAGCCTTGATTTTGTGCAGATGGACATCGTCCGCAGGCTGACCGAGAATCTGATGGGGGAGATTACCGACGCCTCCATGACTGTGATGGCTACCCTGCAATCCGCCCTGTTTGGCCGCGTGGAGCCGGATGTATACCGCCGGGTAGGGCTGGAACAGGTGGCGGCGCAGCAGGCCGCAGGACGCGGCGTGAACGCCTCGGTGCCCGCCTTTGTGCAGGCGCTCCGGCGGGAGGGCGTCCGGGCCTTTACCGACAAGGCGGGGCGGGACTGGAGCCTGCATACCTACTGCACGATGGTCTCCCGAACCACCTCCCGGCAGGCGGAGGTGCTGGCGGTGCTCACCGCGGACCCGGAGCACGACCTATACATGATATCCAGCCACGGCACTACCTGCGCCCTGTGCGCACCCTATGAGGGCCGGGTGTACTCCCGCAGCGGCACAGACCCGGACTTCCCGCCCCTGGCGGCGGCGTTCGGGAAGGTAGACCCGGCAGGGCCGGACACACTGGCAAACACCTGGCTGAACATACACCCCAACTGCCTCCATGTGCTGCTGCCCTGGACGGCGGCGGGCCGGACAGATGAGGAGATCCAAAAAATAAAGGATTTCTCCAACCCCCGCAAGAACCCGTTCAGCCGAGACCCGCGGTCGGAGAGCCAGATTGCGGCTTACCGCAAAAAAGAGCGGGCCCGGGCCCAATGGCTGGCGGATTACCGCCAGTGGGAGCGCTACCGGGTGACGCTGGGGGACCGGGTGCCCGGGAGATTTGAGACCTTCCTGCATCAGAAGCGGGAGGACGGAGAGCGGTACCGTCTGTGGCGATTGGATTACCGCAGGAGGGCCGAGCTTTTAGAGCATCCAGAGCGGGCACTTCCCGGAGCAGACAAAGCCAGCGCCGCAGACGCCAAATTTACAGGGTATTTTTTTAACCCGGAAAGCAGAGACGGGTATCCAAAGGGGGATGCATTTTCGTCCCGCTTAGGCTATAATAAAGACAACTGGGAAAAGATGCGGGAAGAAATTCTGGATGCAGCAACAAGGTATCCCTCTGTACTCAAACGGGAGGATGTTCATGGAAGGCGTTATGAACAGTTGGTTGTCCTGTATGGACGTAAAGGAAGCCCTGCGAATGTACTGCTTGCCTGGAATGTCAGACCGGATGGAACAACCCACTTTGTAACAGCTCATATGGAGAAGATATAAATGGCAAAATATCAGCAATATGAATCTGTTTTACTTAAGGATGGCCGGATCGCCACAATTGTGGAGGTCTATGAGCCGGGAGCCTATGATGCCGATATTGGGGATTCTCCCGAAGATTGGGCGACGGTTTATGGTATCACAGATGATGAGATTGAGCGGAAAGCGACCGAACAGGAGATGGATAGGAAGTACCGGGAATCCATGCGGCAGCTAAGGGAACAGGGAATTTTGGAGTGAAGGAAAATGACAGAGCAAGTGATACGGGCCATTGAGGCCGCGCTCAAGCGTGGACTGCGGGTGGAGTTGCTGCTGGACAAGGATGGAACCATCAAGGTGCAGACGGTATCCCGCAAGAAACTGAATATTGTTCCCACGCCCTGAATGGTGGGCGGGAAGAGCTGAATGGAGCTGACAGGAGAAATCCTGCCGGCTCCTTTTTTATTTGCAAAGTGAGGTGACGGCATGACCTATCTGGAACTGCTGCAAAGGGCACTGGCCGAGGAGATCGAGGCCACGCGGCTGTATCTGGCCTGTATGGCCCTGGCACCGCGGGAGGATCTGGGGGTGCTGCTGGAGATCAACAAGGACGAGACCGACCATGTGGCGCTGATTTCCTCCCTGATCTCCCGGCAGACCGGCCGGGACGCGGACTATGCCGCAATGGTGCCGGGGGTGGACTGATGGCGGTTGCGTACTATGGCTCCCATATCTCGGAGCACCTGGTCAAGACGCCGGAGGGATACCTGATCTGCTACGATGTGCCGATCAACCGGACCGGCACGCAGATGTATACGGCGGGAGAACTGGGGCTGGAAGGAGAACCGGAGCGGCCAGTGACCGTCTACCGCCTGGAGGAGGACGTGTTCTCTCCGGCGGCGCTGGCCAGCCTGGAGGGAAAGGACATCACCAGGGGGCACCCGGCGGAGATGCTGGCTGCGGAGAACCAGGCTTCCTACTCCAAGGGGCACCTGGAGCATGTGCGCCGGGATGGGGACAACACCGTGGCCGACCTGATTATCAAGGACCCCGGACTGGCTTCCGACGTGGAAAGCGGCGTGCTGAGGGAGGTCTCCTGCGGCTATTATTGCAGGTTTGAACCATACCTGGACGGATACCGGCAGACAAACCTGGTGGGCAATCACGTGGCGGTTGTGCCGAGAGGCAGGGCGGGCCACAGTGTTGCAATAAAAGACCACGCCGCCGGAAAGGCGGAGAAAGGACTGAAACGAATGAAAAAAGAGACCAAAGAGGCGCTCTACCGGTTCTTCGGCCTGGCGGCAAATGACGCTGCACCGGAGGAGCTGGAGCAGTTGACCCGCGATGTGAGTACGGTCGCCACTGCGCTGGACGCCGAACCCGCCGCAAAGGCGCCGGAGGCGGAACCCGCTGGTGATGCAGCCCAGGCTTCTGACGAGATGGTGGAGCGCGCCCCCAAGGGCGACGACATCGGGAGCAAGCTGGACCGCATTCTGGAGATGCTGGAGGCGAAGGCCCGGGGAGGCCGGGGAGAGCGCCCCCTCCACGATGAAGAGGACCTGGACGACCTGATTGAGAAGCTGGCCGGAGAGGAGACGGTGGCGAAGGAGAAGGCGGTCACTATCCCCGCCGAAGAAATGGCGGACCAGTTGATGGAGCCCGGTACACGGGATGCGGCTGTGGCCCTGCTCAAGAAGGTGCGCCCCGCTGTGGCGGCCATCCAGAACCGGGCCGAGCGCGCCCGCGTGGTGGATGCGCTGCTCTCCACCATCCAGGGTCCCGATGTGATGAGCGGGATTGTTCAGGCCGCCCGGGACAGCGCACAGAAGGCCGCCGACACGGCCAGGCGCACCAGCTATGAGACTGCCTGCGCCGAGGCGCAGGCCGCCTATGCAGCCCGTAATCCCCACAAGGCGGGGAAGGAGGGGGAATGATGCCCCTTCGTCCTCAGACCATTGGCCGGGATATGTCCCATGGCTTTTCCGGCAGCTATGCCAGACAGCCGGATATGATCGTCACCACCGCCACTTTGGGCGGAGCGGAGGACATACCCTTCGGGATGCCCCTGGTACGGGGGCAGAAGGGCGAGGTGATCCCCATGGGGGCTGGAAACACTGGAAACCAGTTCATCGGCGTGGCCGGCCGGGAGGTCAAGTCCGCGTCCGAGTTTTACAGCCAGAATGAGGGGCGGTACGGCCCGGGAGAACCAGTCTCCGTATTCCAGCGAGGGTGCATCAACGTAAGGTGCCGGAAGGGCGCTCCGGCGGTGGATGGAACAGTCTATGTCCGGGTAACTGCCAGCGGAGGCTATCAGCCGGGCGACTTCGAGGCGGAGGCGGACGGGGAAAACACTGTGGCGCTGGTCAACGCCCAGTGGGGCGGCCCGGCGGACGGGAATGGCGTGGCCGAGCTGCGCATTGCCTATGTGGGGCCAGTGCCCGCAGCGCAGGGCACTGCGGGGCCTCAGGGCCCCAAAGGGGACCCCGGCCCACAGGGGGAACCGGGACCGCAAGGGGAAACTGGGCCGCAGGGGCCCGCAGGACCGGAAGGCCCCAAAGGGCCAAAGGGTGACCAGGGGCCGGCCGGGCCGTCGTATACACTGCCCGCTGCCGCCGCAGCCACCCTCGGAGGCGTGAAGCAGATGGCCGCCATTGCGGACCTGAGCGCAGCCCCCACGCAGCAGGATTTCAACAACCTATTGGCCGCGCTCCGCACCGCGGGGATGCTGGCTACATCGTAAGGAGTGAATATTATGGGACTCAACCCCCAGGTGATCGGCAAGGAAATGCCCCACGGGTTTGCGGGCTGTTACGCCCGGCAGCCTGACATGATTGTAAACACGCGCCCCGCCGGAGGCGGCGCGCCCATTCCCTTCGGCACGCCGCTGAAATACGACGGAGCAGAGGTAGTCCCCATGGGAGCAGCCGCAACCGCGGCCCAGTTTGTGGGCGTGGCTGGAGCTGAGATCAAGAGCGCGCTCACCTATCTAGACCAGAGTCAGGGCCAGTATGCCCCTGGCGAGCCGGTGAGCGTCTTCCAGCGCGGGGCCATCAATGTGAAGTGCCAGCGTGGCACTCCCGCTCTGGGCGGCGCGGTCTATGTCCGCATCACCGCTAACGGCAGCTTTTCCACCGCCGCTGTGGGAGGCTTTGAGGCAGAGGACGACAGCGGCAAGGTGGTGCAGCTCACCAATTGCCAGTGGGCAGGGCCCGCCGATGCCAACGGTGTCGCGGAGCTGCGTATCCTGACCATGAACAACGCCTGATAGGAGGGACATAGAATGAGCTTTCAGAATGTAGGAACCTACAATGCGGGGGTGTTTACCCCCAAGGCGGCCGGTCCCGCCCCCGTGGGCGGCGTGCCCGTCATGGACGCCGACGGCATCGCCTCTGGGGGCGCCTTTCTAGTGAGTGAGCTGGAGAAGCGCGACCCCCTGATCCGCAAGCCACTGACCAGCTTTACCTATCCCAGGGACATCGTAATCCAGACCGGCGGCGGCTGGGTGGACTACGTGTCCGCCATGAGCGTGGCCTATGGTATCACCGGCGGCGCGGTCAACAGCCCCGTGACGGCCGGCGGCGCCAACGGCATTCCCGTGGTGCAGGCCAGTGTGGACAAGGGGGTATACAAGGCCCACGTGTTCGCCGCCGCCCTGCGGGTGATGTTCCAGGATATGCAGCGGGCCAACTACATCGGCCGCAGCCTGGACAACCTGCTCCAGGACGGCGTGAGAATGGCCTACGACAAGCACATGGACGCCAATGGTTATGTGGGTATCGGGGACTACGGGACCACCGGCTTGGTCAACAACCCAGACGCCACCGAGACCACCGCCGTCAACGGCGCAAAGGGCACCGCCGCCTGGGCCACCAAGACCCCCCAGGAAATCCTCAAGGACGTGAACGACGCCATTACCTCTGTGTGGGCCGCAAACGAGTACGACGAGACTGCTGTGCCCAACCACATCCTCATTCCCTATGAGCAGTACAACTACATCCTCACCACTATGGTTACCGACCTGGCCACCGAGACCATCTATGACTTCCTGCTGAAGAACAACGCGGCGGCCAAGAACGGCGGCTCCCTCTTCATCGGGGCCACCCGGTGGTGCAAGGGCGCGGGTACCGGGGACAAGGACCGGATGGTGGTCTATGTGAACCACGAGCGCTTCGTCAAGATGGACGAGCTGGTGCCCATGAGCCGCATTATGTCCGCCCCTAACGTGGCCAATGTGTGCTACGACACCGCCTACATGGCCAACCTCTCCGAGGTGCAGATCTTCTACCCCACCTCTATCCTGTACGTGGACGGCATCTGAGGAGGGCGCGCATGTTTGTACTGAGCAAACGGAACATTGTCATTCCCGCCCCGGACGGCTCTGCTTCCGTCCGGCTGCGGGCTGGCATGATGGAGACTGTGCCCGGCTGGGCGGCTGAGACGGACTATTTCCGGGCCCTTGTCAGAGATGGAAAAGTTGTGCCCTCCGGCACTTCCGACAGGGAGGGACAGAAAGCGGCGGAGAAAAAGGTAAAGACCCGACGGGGCGCGGAGACCACCGAGGAATAGGAGGCGGGAGCCATGTTCTACTGGGGCCAGCCGCAATTTTACGGTGTGCGGGCCGCGGCGGCCAACCTTGGCAACAGCGCGGGGAATTACACGGCAGAGCAATTCCAGGAGGATTTCCCGCAGTTCTTTACCGGGTTGGGGGAGAGCTTGCTGCCCAGGACCATGCTGGATGAGTTCATCCGGCAGGCCAATGCTGCCATCCAGCCGGACAAGTGGCTGGACGGCTGGCGGTACGCCGCAGGGCTGTATACGGCCCACTATGCCACGCTCTACCTGAAAACCTACGCGCCCTCCAGCGAGACGCCCGGGCAGGCCGCGGCCACCGGGGCGCTGGTGGGGGTGGTGGCCTCGGCCAAGCTGGGGCAGGACAGCGTCACTTATGACACAGACGCCCTCACGAAAGCGACGGAGGACTGGGGCGACCTGAACGCCACCCAATACGGGCAGCTTCTGGCCACAAAGGCCAGGCTGGTGGGCATGGGAGGGAGTTATGTCTTATGAATTTCCGCGACTGGTACACCGATACCGTGGACATCTGGCGGGTGGTTCCGGTACAGGATGGGAGCTTGACACGCCACGAGCGGAGAGAGCTGTACCGGAATATCCCTTGCCGCCTCTATCAGGTGGAAGCGCCGGAGGTCCGCATGAGCCAGGCCGCGGCATCAGCAGACCAAAAGGACTGGCTCCAGTGTGACAACGAAGTGGACATCCAGGCCGGTGACGAGCTCATCATTCACCGGGGGGCGGTTCTCGGCAAGAGCATCCCGGACATACGCGCCTTTGCCTCCGGCCCCAACCACTTTTTTGAGCCCTTCGGGGCTATCATGCCGGGACTGGCCCACCAGGAAATCCGTCTGCTCCAGCAGGAGCGGGTGAAAGGCGGTGTGGAAGATGAACCTGGAGGAGCGCATAAGGCAGCTCAGACAGGCTAAGACGCAAATTCCGGGTATTCTGGCGCGGGCCGGAATGAATGCTGCCCTACGGGCCGTGGAAAAGGCAGTGGAGGAGACGCCGCCCACCGTCAACAGTCTGCGCGGAACCAACACCCGCACCGGAGAGATGAAGCAGCACTGGGTGACCGACAGCCGTCCCAGACCGGTACGGCAGGGGGACAGCTATGTGTCGGAGCTCAACAACGACAAGCAGTACGCCTCCTTTGTCAACGACGGGCACCGGATGGACCGCCACTTTGTGCCTGGGCTGGTCATCAATCCGGGCTCCGGGCTGCTGGAATTTAACCCAGACGGAACGGGCGGTATCGTGGTAGGTACCCGGACGGCCTATGTCCCCGGCCTGTTCATGGTAGACAAGGCGGTGGAGGAGTACCGCCGGGTACTGCGGGAGGAGCTGAAGGGATTGGAGGAGCTGATGGGATGAACCTGACTGTAACCACCATCGCCAAATCCTTGGCGGACTACCTGGCCCCCTGCTTCCCAAGTGTGGCCTTCTACGAAGACCCCAACCAGCAGGGCAGCCGTACCCCTTGCATGTTCCTCCAGACCCGCTACAACTACCTGACCCTGGAAACGGGCGGGTTCTGGCGGCGGAGGATGGGGCTTGACCTCACCTATCTGGAGGACTACAACCGCCCGGATTTGCAGCAGAGGTACCAGCGGGCAGGGGAGACCCTGGATCTGCTGATGGAGACCTTCCCCTACTCCGACGGGGAGACGGCGGGAACCGTCCTGCTGCGGGCCCATGAACGGGAATGGCGCGTAGATCTGGACGCCCTGCACTATCGCTTCGAGCTTCTGGAGCGGGTGAGCATCCCGGAGGAGTATGTCAAGATGCAGACGATGGACTACGACGAGGAGGTCAAAAATTGAGCGCCAAAAAATTCAAGCGCGAGGTTCTTTTGAGGGCCCCCCGCTTTGCCAAGTACCAGCAGGACTTCCTCGGGGCAGTCCTGCGCAAGAGTGAGTACACCATCGCCGAGGCCGAGAGGGCGGTCAAGGCATTCTTCAAAGACAAGGAGCGTGATTGACATGGCAGGAGGCACCTGGACGAACCAGAACAAGATTCGGCCCGGCGTATACATCCGGTTTACCTCGGACCGGGGCCTGGGGCTCACGGTCAGCGACCGGGGCGTGGTAGCCATCGCGGAGGCCATGAGCTGGGGCCCGGTGGAGACGGTGCAGGAGATCGAGGCCGGGGCCAATATGACCCCCTACACCGGGTATGACATCACCAATCCCAAGAACCGGTTCCTCAACGAGATCTTCAAGGGCACCAACCGGACGGCGGCCCCCAATAAGCTGCTGCTCTACCGCCTGGGGGCCACCGGGCAGAAGCAGGCAAGCGCAGAGGTTTCGCCCCTGACGGCCACCGCAAAGTATCCCGGGGTTCGGGGCAACGATATCTCCATCGTCATTACCGAGCTGACTGACCTGGAGGATGCTTTCGCCGTGTCCACGGTGGTGGGCGGGGAGATTGTGGACCAGCAGACCGCAAAGACGGTGGAGGAGCTATCCGCCAACGACTGGGTGGCCTGGAGTGGTACCGGAGCCCTGGCCGCCACGGTGGGAAAGGCGCTCTCCGGCGGCGCCGATGGTTCTCCCGCATCCGCCGATTACACCGACTTCCTGGCAGCCATCGAACCCTACAAGTTCGACGTGCTCATTTACGACGGCACCGACACCACCGTGCAGGACGCGATGGTGGCCTTTGTGAAGCGCCTGGCGGCGGAGGAGGGGGCTTATACCCAACTGGTGGCCGCGGGGCTCACCAACCCGGACGACCGCTTTGTGGTCAACATCATGAGCGGCGTTGTGCTCAGCGACGGCACCACCCTCACCCCCCAGCAGGTGACCTGGTGGGCGGGCGGGGCCCTGGCTGGGGCCCAGTATAACGAGTCCCTGACCTACGCCGCCTATCCCAACGCGGTGGACGTGTCCCCCAAGCTGACCAACTCCGGGTACATCGACGCCCTGACTGCCGGCCAGTTTGTCCTCTTTGCCGACGGCGGGGTGGTGAAGGTGGAGCAGGATATCAACTCTCTGGTGACCTATACCACCGATATCACCGGGCCCTATCACAAGAACCGGGTGATCCGGCTGCTGAACACCATCGCCAACGACATCTATCAGCAGTTCTCCGATGGCTACATCGGCGTGGTCAACAACAACGAGCAGGGCCGCATGATGTTCAAGAGCGCCATCGTGGGGTATCTGCTGGACATCCAGGCCAATAACGGCATTCAGAACTTTGAGGCCGAGGACGTGACCGTAGAGCCCGGCGAGGCCATTGACGCCATTGTGGTCAACCTGGCGATCCAGCCGGTGGACAGCGTGGAGAAGATCTACGTCACCATCACCGTGAATTGAGGGAGGTGTGAATATGGCTTATCTGCTGGCAAAAGACACCGTCACCGGCGCGGAGGGCTCCGTGGTGGTTACCAAAGAGGGCCGGAACTATGTGGTGGCCGGTATGCGGAACATCACCACCAATGCGGAAATCCAGAGCAGCGATATGCGGGTCATTGGCACCCGCACCATCCAGGACAAGCCCAACGGGGCCAAGCTGACGGGTACCGGCAACATCTACTACGGCACCAACCTGTGGACGGACATGGTGCTCCAGTACATCCAGACCGGCGTCATGCCGGAGTTTGATATTCAGATTACCAACTCCGATTCCGCTTCGGCGACACTGGGCTCCCAGGTTATGGCCTATTACGGATGCCACCTGACCGGCACCGTGCCCCTCTCCGTTCTGAACAGTGAGGAGACCATGCTGAACTATGACTTCAACTTCGCCTACACCCGCGTGGCACGGCTCCAGGCGTTCAACGATCCGGCCCAACTGGGTAATTAAGGAGGAACCGATATGAGTAAGCTTTCCGCATTTCTGCATCCCGTCACTACCTCGGAGGAGAAGGAGGTTGTCATCTCCAACCGCTTTCAGGACGAAAGTGGCCAGCCCGTGCCCTTCAAGATCCGGGCGCTGACCCAGGAGGAGAACGACGCCATCACCCGGCAGGCCACCCGCCGCCGGAAGGAGGGCGGACAGACAATCGAGCAGTTGGACAGTGTGGATTTCACCCGCCGCATGGTGGTGGCCGCCACGGTGGAACCCGACTTTTCCAGCAAGGAGCTGTGCGACGGGTGCGGCGTCCTGGACCCGCTGCTGGTGCCCGGTAAATTGCTGCTGTCCGGCGAGTATGCCCGGCTGGTCAAGGAGATTACGAAGCTGTCCGGCTTTGCGGAGCAGGAGGATGAGGTAAAAAACTGATGGACGGGGCCGGCTGGGACACGGAGATGCTGGTGGCATATTACTGCTTCGTGAACCTCGGCTGGGCCCCGTCCCGGTATGACGCCCTCCCGTCCAGGGAGAAACGGCTGGTGACCGAGTTCGCCCTGAAAAGCATGAGAGACCAGAAGGAAGACCAAGACCGGGCGAATCGGAGGTGAGAGCATGGCCGCAATTCGAGAGACCCTGACGCTGGTAGACCAGTTTTCAGGTACAATTTCTAAGTACATCCAGAAGATGCAGCAGGCGAACACAACGACAAAAGAGATGCAGGATGCTTCTCGTCGTGTACAGGCCGCCGCTAGAGCGCAAACGGCAGCCATGAACGCGGCCGCCGCGAGTGCAAGGGCGGAATCTGCTGCGCTCCGGCTTCAAGAGCAGCAACAGAGGGCAACAGCTTCCGCGACTGATTCTATGACGCGCAGTATCCGCAATCTGGTCGGCGCATTTGCTGGTATCCAGACCGTGAAATGGCTGGTAAACACCTCCGATCAGCTCACCAGCATCAACGCCCGGTTGCGGCTCATGACCGGCAGCGCCGAGGCGGCGGCCGCAGCCCAGGAAGAGATTTATCAGGCGGCCATGCGCAGCCGTGGAGCCTACGCCGATATGGCGGACTTTGTTTCCCAGCTCGGCACGGTAGCCGGGAACGCATTTACAGGAACGGACGAGCTGGTGGCTTTCGCCGAGCAGATTCAAAAGCAGATGGCTATCTCCGGGGCCTCCGGTGCGTCTGCCCAGGCCGCGCTGGTGCAGCTTACCCAGGGCCTGGCCTCCGGCACCCTGCGGGGCGAGGAGCTCAATTCGGTGCTGGAGCAGACCCCCATGATTGCCCAGACCATCGCGGAGTATATGGGCGTCACCACCGGGGAGATGCGGGAGCTGGCCAGCGAGGGAAAGGTCACCGCGGAGGTGGTCAAGAACGCTATGCTTGGGGCGGCGGAGGAGACCAACGCCCAGTTTGAGCAGATGCCCATGACCTGGGCGCAGGTGTGGACGATGTTCCAGAACGTCGCCATTCAAGCCCTTGACCCGGTGCTGGATGCAATCTCCTGGTTGGCAAACCACTTGGAAGAGCTCGCTCCGATTTTGGCCGGCCTGGCCGCCGGTGCAGTCGCCTTTGCGGCCGGTCTTGGGATTCAGGCGGCTGCCACCTGGATTGCGAATGGTGCAGCAAAGGCTTTTTTTACCACATTGCTCACCAACCCCCTTACTTACATCGTACTTATTATTGGCCTGGTAGTTGCGGCGATTTATCAATGGGTTCAGTCTATGGGAGGATTAGAGATTGCGTGGCTTACTGTGGTAGATTCAGTGCTCTATGCCTGGGATACCGTAAAGGCTGGTTTTTTCACAGGCGTATACTTCGTCATGGATTTGTTTGACCAGATGGGACTCAAAATCCAGACAGTGGCCGTAAGCATTCAAAATTTTTTAGGTGACATGAAGGTGGGTGTTCTCACAGTACTTCAAGGAATGGTGAACGGAGCCATCGACATTATCAACTGGTTTATAGACAAGCTGAACCTGATTCCAGGCGTATCCATCGAGGCTATTCAAAAGACCACCTTCGCCGCTACAGCCTCTGCGGAGAATGAGGCGGCAAAGGCTAACCGCAACGCAGCTTTGGAGGAGGCCCGCCAGGAGGTGGAACAGAGAACCCAGGATAGGGCCGATAAGCTGGCCCAAATGTGGGCCGACCGCGATGCCAACCATGCCGCCAGACAGGCCGAAATTCAGGTGAAAAGAGCGGCTCAGGCTACTGGTCAGGAAAATCAGGCGCTTCCATCAAGCACGCCGTACGACGAGCTGTCCGGCCAACTTGGCGGCATTGGGAAGAGCGTGAAGGGCATCGAGAAGTCGGTCAAGATGAGCGACGAGGACATCAAATCCCTGGTGGATGTGGCGGAGCGGCGGTATGTGAACAACGTCAACCTGACGGCGCAGACTCCGGTGATCACGGTCAACGGAGCCAACACCGGGCGGACCGCCGCCGACCGCCAGAGCCTCGCCAATGCCATCCGGGACATTCTGATCGAGCAGACCGCCTCCGGCTCCACGCGCAGCACGGCGCGGCCCGCAAGCGGATAAGAAAAGAGGAGGCCGGTATGTCCGTCAATAACTTCGGATTGTTTTTCACGCGGGACGGTACGGTCATCCGCCTGCCGGTGAACCCGGAAAAGTTGCCCGTGGCCCGGGACAACGACAACAGCGAATACAACGTGCTGGGCATCGGCCCCATCATGATCCCCCGCATACCCAAGCTGCGGGAGGTAACCATTTCCTCCTTTTTCCCCGGGCGGGAGTTCTCTGGAAGCAATCAATGGGGCGCCTTCCACCCGCCTGAGTATTACATCCAGTTCTTTGAGAGCGCCATGAACGACAAGACGCCCATCATCTACACCCCTGTGCGGTACTATGAGAACGGGGAGCCATTCATGACTGGCGACACCGGCTTTGAAGTGCTGATCACCCAGTTCAACACCGAGGAGCGCGGAGGGGAGACCGGCGATTTTTACTACGATCTGACTCTGACCGAGTATCGGGATTATACCCCGCAGTCTCTTTCTGCACAGAGCGGCCGGCAGCCCGCGGGGATGCCGGTGGAAGTCACAGCGGAACCCTCCCGCACAATCCCGCAAGGACAGCTTTATGCTGGTGCGGCGTGCATTGCCAACGGCTCCTATTTTTACACCAGCTACGGGGATGAGCCCCACGGCACGGCCTCCGGACGGAGGGTATTGGTGTCCCGGATTGTAGATGCCACCCGCCCCGCCAGCGTCCACATCACAGACGAGGCCGGGAATCCCCTGGGCTGGATAGACAAAAACGCCCTCCAGGTGGTGAGCGATACGTGAAGACAGAGCTGATTATTGCCAACAAGTCCGTCGGGAAGATGTGGGAGATATCCAACTCCGTGCCGGAGGTTACCTGGAGCACGGAACGCACCGGTTCGCCGGGCACACTGAAATTCAATGTACTGAAAGCCGGGGATCTGAGCTTTGCCGAGGGCGATATCGTCCGGTTCTCGGTGGACGGCCAGCTCCAGTTCTACGGCTGGGTATTCACCAAGAGCAAGGACCGCTGGGGGGAGATTCAGGTCACATGCTACGACCGCATCCGCTATCTGAAGGCCAACGCATCCTATAACTTTGAGGCGCAGACCGCCGGGGATATGCTCCGGCAGATCGCCGCCGACCTCCAGATTGACGTGGGGCAGGTAGCGGATACGGGGTACGCTATCCCGGACTTCTATAAGGAGGACGAGAGCTGCCTGGATATCCTGGGGGAGGCCATCCAACAGACCCTGCTCAACACCGGGAACATCTATGTACTGTTCGATGATGGAAACGGACTGGCCCTCCGGCAGCCCCGGGATATGGTCTCCAACGTGGTCATCGGCGACATGTCCCTGCTGACCGACTACACCTACAAGACCGACATCGACGAGCAGACCTACAACCACGTCAAACTGGCCCGGCCCAACGAGGAGACCGGCAGGGCGGATGTGTTCGTAGCTGAGGACAGCGCCACAATGGGACAGTGGGGCATGCTCCAGCTCTACCAGACGGTGGATGGTACCATGAATGACGCGCAGGTACAGGCCCAGGCCCGAGCCACCTTGTCGTGCTATAACCGCCGGATGCGGACGCTGAAGGTATCCTCCCTGGGGGTGCCCGGCCTGCGGGCGGGACAGATGGTGCTCATGAAGGTGCAGGGTCTTGGGGATATCAATCTCGACCAATACGTCCTTCTGGAGAAGGTGACCCACACCTGGGCAAATGACGACCACACAATGGAGTTTGAGACCCTGGGGCTGGAACATGTGTAAGAGGTGAGTGCGTGGATCTGAAAGATGTTCTGTACCAGATGATGCAGGAGAACACCGCCGCCGGGCAGCCAACAGACCTGCGGGTGGGCACGGTGACCAGAGAAGAACCGCTGGAGATCACCATTAACCCTGCCACATCTCCCCTGAGACGGAGGCAGCTCTGCCTCACTGAGCCGGTGATTGAGAAGAAAATCCCGGTGCTGGCCCACAGGCACCGGATTCAGACCCTCTCCCACACCCATGCCAACTCGGCGGGCACCACCACCACGGGACTGGACGGCTCCTACCTGGGGGAATACGCTCTGGTTTCTGAGGGGGCGGACGCCACCCTGCAGGGGGAGGACATTGTGTGCTGGGAGGACGGGAAGAAGCTGCCTGTCAAGGACGGTTTTATTATCCTGAACCGCAGGCTGGAGGAGGGGGACAGAGTGCTCCTGCTGCGGGTACAGCACGGGCAGAAGTTCATCGTCCTGTCCCGGATTTTTGAGGAGGAAGCCTGATGCCGACTTTGCCTACATCCGCTATCGACCTGTCCGCCGGGGTGTCCTTCGTCTCCCAGCCATCCAGGACGTGGTATATCAACAAGGAAACCAACCGCATCCAGGGGGAATGTGACGGCTGGTATTCTGTCCGGCAGGCTGTGGAGGTCATTCTCAATGTGGAGCGGTTCCGCTGGCAGATGTATTCCCCCTACTCCGGGATGCAGTGGGGTGGGCTCATCGGGCAGGACCCGGGGTATGTGGCCTCGGAACTTCAGCGGCGTATCACCGAGGCGCTGAAAATGGACGACCGGGTGCGGGGGATCTCCGGCTTTACGTATGCCGTGGAAGGGGATATGTTGAGGGCCTCCCTCACCGTGAACACAGTATATGGAGAGATGCAGACCAGCGTGGAGGTGGATATCACTTGATTGACTTTACTCAAGAGACCTATGCGAGCCTCCGTCAGGAGATGCTGGACCGGGTGCCCGATACTTATGACAAGCGGGACACGGCCCCCATCCCGACGGCCATCTCTCCGGCGGCCTACACCCTGGCGGGGTTCTATCTCAGCCTGGATCAGGTACAGCGGGCGGCCTTCGTGCAGACAGCAGTGGGGGATTCCCTGGATATGCTGGCTGTGATTGGCGGCCTGACCCGATATCCGGCCTCCGCCGCGGTACGCCTGGGCGTGTTCAATACCTCTGTGCCCATTGGAGCCCGGTTCTCCACCATCAACGGAGCGGGCTCAATCAACTTTACCGTAACGGCGGCAACCGATACGGGGAACCAGTACCAGCTTACCGCGGAGACCCCCGGCGCCATCGGAAACGAGTACACCGGGCCCATCCTGCCGATTACCGCCATTCCGGGGCTGACCAGTGCACAGATTACGGATATCCTGGTGCCTGGTGACGACACAGAGACCGACAGCGCATTTCGGGAACGGCTGATTGAGGCGCTCAATAACCGTCCCTTTGGCGGCAATATTGCCGACTACCGCCAGAACGTCCTCGCCATTGACGGCGTGGGCGGGGTGCAGGTATACCCCACCTGGAGCGGCGGTGGCACTGTGAAGCTGTCCGTTCTGGGGGCGGATTTCCTGCCTGCCTCATCCACACTGGTGGAGAAGGTGCAGAATGCCATCGACCCGCCCCCCAACCAGGGGCTGGGGCTGGGCTTGGCCCCTATCGGGGCAAAGGTGACGGCGGTGGCCCCGACAGAGTTGGCGGTGAATGTCTCCGCCACTCTCCTGCTGGCCGCCGGACATGCCATCGGACAGGTGCAGGAACCGGTGGAGCAGGCCATTGAGACATATCTGCGCAGTGTGCGGCAGGGGTGGGACGCCAACGTGTCCTCCAACAACGTGTCCTACGCTGCCGATGTGTACGTGGCCAGGGTTACCGCCGCTATCGTAGGGGTGGCCGGCGTGGTCAACGCCACCAACGTGCAGCTCAACGGCGGTACGGCAGATCTCCTCTTGACGGAGACGGGCGAAACCCAGCAGGTGCCCGTGATAGGGACGGTGACGCTGAATGAATCCAATTGAGCTGGATACCAGCCTGCTGTCCCTGTTGCCCCCGTGGTACCGGGAGGTGCTGGACTATCAGCAGATCTGCTTGACCGAACAGCAGCAGTTTGAGGCCCTGGCGGAGGAAATCGTGGGTGTGGCTGACAATTTCTTTTTCCAGACGATGGACGAGAGGGCGGTTGGCATGTGGGAGCAGGTATTCCGAATTGTACCAAACCCACAGGTGGAAAGCCTGGCATTCCGAAGGACCCGCGTGCTCAACCGCATTTCTACCCGTCCGCCCTATACCCTGGGATTCCTCTATCAAAAGCTGGACGAGCTGATTGGGCCGGGTGAATGGAAGGTCACGGTAGACTACCCAAACTACACACTTTATATCGAAAGCGCGGCCCAAAACCAGAACTACGCCACTGAGCTGGCTTTCACCATCAACCGTATCAAACCGGCGCATATCGTGTGGGTCAACGCCCCGTTTGTGCGGACGGGGCTGCTGCTCTCCGAGATAATTTCGTCCGCGCAGAGAATTTATAACTACAAGCTGGGGGCGTGGGAGCTGGGGCGGCTGCCCTTCGCAACCGACGGCCCGGAGGGAGTGATTAAGATGCCTGAGACGCCATCCATCCAGCAGGCCCTCTTGGCCGGTGTGGCGAACTTCGTCAGCGGCGATGTGGCCTCCGCCCGGGTCAACGGAACAGTTGCGATTACCGGACTGACCAAGACCGTGGAGGGGTCGGAGCTGACCGTCACCTATACCATCATGCCGTCCCAGGCCACAGAGATCACCGCCCTGGAACTGCTGGATGCAGAGGGGAATATCCTCACGTCCTCTACCGTGTATATCCCTGTTACCACGAATGTGGTCTTGAAGCACATTATCCCCGTCGCGGAAGGAGTGGTAAGCAATGGCTGAAAATCCGATCAAAACTCCGCTTCCGGCGGACTTGCCGGAGGACTGGACCGGCGGACAGACCGTGGCCCCCACCGGGGCAGAGGTGGGCTTGAGCGAGCAGCACGGCTACAACTACCTCATGGAGCAGGTCAACGCCGTGCAGACGGCCGCTAAAGAGATCGGAGAGGCATTTTCGGGACTGGCGACGCTGGGGCCCGATGGCAAGGTGCCCGCCGGGCAGCTCCCTGACATAGGTGGATTCTATGAGGTGGAGGAGGCGGTGCCTCCGGCCTCCCGGAAGGCAAATACGCTCTATGGCCTGATTCTGGCGGATTATACGGGAGGTGGGCACTAACATGCTTTATGTCTGGAATAAGTATTATATAAAGCACGTAGCGAAGGAAACTGTAACTAGTGACAAGTGGTATATAAGTTTTCCGGTTATACTTTGTTCTGGTTATACACTTGACAATCAAGGTAAATTTTATCCAACTACCACTTTGTCCACACTTGAGGATTCAAGGTACTTGGATCGCATGCCATCAAGCCGAGACGAATATCTCATCGACCATGGTAAATATATCATGTATAACGCGGGCGACGATGGTAGATGGATGGTTACCGATGATTCAAAACTTTATCATAGTGAAGGCTCATTTAGAAGGTACGTCGCAGAGAAAACATACGGGGAGTTAATCCAAACTGTAACCAGCAGAAACGAGGCGGAATATCCTAAAAACGGAGTAAAGGATGGATATTATTATATCTATCAATCCGCAAAACCTGAGATTAGCAGTATAGATGTGCCAGATGCGGCTATGGTCGGTCAGACAATTGATATTACTTGGGAGTCCGCAGACAGCGCAGAAAACTACAAACTGGAGCGCAGGGTGGATTCCGGAGGCTGGACGCAGGTTTACGCGGGAGTCGCCCTGGTCTATAACGACAGAGCGCAGGCTGAGTGGACAAGTGTGCAGTACCGCGTGTCCGCAAGCATTTCTGGCGTATATGGCGATCCCATATTATCCAAGACCGTGAACATTGTCCCTTCGGATGCATTAAGAATATACATGACAGAAGGCAATATTGGGGAAATCCATGGGGCGATAACGTATACAGCGTTGGCCTTAGACTTGAATAGGCCCATTCAAGTAACAGAGGTTTTTGAAAATACCGACAGCGATTACCAGAGAGAACTGACCTTGAAGTCTGGCGATAGTGTGACTATCCCGGTATCCAGGTTTCCGAGCGCGGCAGGAGGGCAATTCACTGTAAAGGCCGAGCAGGAAATCATGGATAACTCTTGGATAAGTGAAAACAGACAGTTATCCTACACCAAAACGCCTACCTCAATGCCAGACAGCCCGTACCGGGTAGAGCGGCTACAGGGCAAGGAGTGCGATGTCATGCCGCAGACCTTGGCTGAAGCGGTATTTATGCCGGATGGGAAAAGCGTAGCGGAAACAATTGGTTCCCCCAAAAGCGTGGTAGGTAAACGCACAGGGACATCCCCCGGAGATGGATCATTGGCCACGGTAACCATAAGTCTTCCATTTCGGCCTAAATGTCTAATCTATACGCAAGGAGATACCATGCCAAGCCTAGAGGGTAACGGTTATGGATTTGTATGGATAGATGGTATGAGCAACCCTATTAAATTGCTTAACGTGGATGTAACGATCACCGTGACTGATTTGAGCTGGAGTATGCAATACAAAAGTCAATTGAATCCAACAATATTTGACAACCCAGGTAGGATTTATACATATATTGCATTTGGATAAGGAGCTTGGCATGACAATTATCGAAATCGCAGCCCACCGAGACGGTAGGCATGACCTCCAGAGCCAGAGCTATCGGTGGGGCTGCTGGCTCCCCGGCTACATAGAGGTGCCCGCCCACCTCCATGACGCGGTGTGGGCGACCTATGGCTGGTGTGACCTCCAGATTGAGGAGGGCAGGCTGGTGGGTGTCACGCCCACTGAGCGGCCTCCAGAGCCGGAGCCGGAGCCCCAGCCGCCCTCTGAGGAGGACGTCACCCTGGACATGCTGGCCGACCATGAGGAGCGGCTGTGCATGCTGGAACTCACCACCACCGCCACCGTTGCCACATGAGAAAGGAGATAGCATGACAACCGTATATAACCTCTGCAAGCTGCTCATCCAGAAGAACCGAACCGATGGCCTCCAGGAGAAGATGGATGTCTACCTGGCCGCCGACCGGCT
>NZ_CAXSQB010000057.1:0-6854 GCF_964239415.1 Clostridium sp. ATCC BAA-442
CGCCCCACCCCCACCCGGTACGGGGGTAGCGGAAAATCGGGGGTGCCTTTCCAGGGAGGGTATAGGGGTATCACCGCTTTCACTAAACGCCTCCAAAGCATTACACAGGGGATTCGCCAAGCGGTAAGGCATGAGGGTTTGGCCCTCATATCGCAGGTTCGATTCCTGCATCCCCTGCCACCGGCGTGAGCCGGACTTTTCCCGCATCCTCCTTTTCTACCGCCCGGCACCGAGGCGGGTAATATCGGGCCCCTACGCTGCACGGCTGAAAACCACCCCATAAACTGGGCGGAGGGTCGCGCCCTCCATGCGGCAAATGACTGTGGAGAGACACTATACTGGCGAATCGGGGTCGCGTATCTTGCCAGTGAAATCACCAGCGGCCTGCCAGTAGCCATAGCTGGCCGACTCCGGGTATAATGGCAGCCTTTGAGAGTCAAAAACGCGCTATCCCGCTGAAAACTGCCCTGCGAGTGGCTAATCATGATGTCGCCGCCGAGACCAGGGTGTGTCAATCTAAGCGAGACGGCGCAAATATGCCATCTTAGCTCAACTGGTAGAGCAACCGTCTTGTAATCGGTAGGTTGGAGGTTCGATTCCTCCCGGTGGCTCCAGAGATGCCCGGTGTATGCCGGACAAAGCATCATCTTGTGGTGGTGCTTTATATGCCGAGTGCAGCAGCAGAAGCGAAAGCGGCGGCCATGGACAACGCCGTGGACGTGTGGCGGCTCAATACCGCCTCTCGGCTCCAAACGCAGATGGAAAGCAAAAGAGGCACTGCGCGATTAAATTAAATGCCAATGGGCGGCTGGACAACCTACTGTCCGCCATATGCCGCTCCTCGCCGCATGAGGCGGGCGGTGGCACCAACAGCGTGCCGGAGTATGCCAGGGGTGAGTGACCGCCCAGAGAAACGATTTAGATACTCGGCAGTGGCACCGGGCGTTGTACCATTGAGCGGTGGCGGAATAGACACTAATTGTGGTAAAACTGGTGCGATTACCAGCAATAGTAGACGCCGACAGTGAAGAAGAGTAACCGTCTGTGAAGAACAAAGCAACAGCGGCGAAGTCGTGGGCGTAGAGCTTTGGTGAGGCCCATATGTGAGGTGCAAATCCTCACCCGCTCAAATTTGCCGCCCCGCAGTTGCAGGAGACGGGGGCGGGGGTACTACAAAACAGGGGGTGGGGATGTTTTCATGGCAGACCCGAAAATTTCAAAACAGAGAGCTGTGGTTCAGGGCGGATGGGTATTGTGTCCGGTGACCTGGGCCAAGATTGGGGCGCTGGAGAAGGGGGCCCACGGGAGCGGGGTAGCTCCCTACTGCCCCAAGTGCAAGGCATCCCATCCGGTGATATTGAAGGAGCCCTAGAGGCCAACTACCGAGGAAAACTCGGCGGTTGGCCTCTTTTCGTTTGTCTGGAGGTAGGTTGTGGCAAGGCGGAAACCGAATCAGCCCACGGGGGAAATCAAGCTGGAGCTGGGGGAGCTGTATCCCAAGCAGTGGCAGTTCATAGAGAGCAAGACCCGGTACACGGCCTATGGCGGCGCGCGGGGCGGCGGCAAGACCCACGTGCTGATCCGGGCCTGCATCCGGGGAGCCTTGCAGTATCCGGGCATCAAGATTCTGATTCTGCGGCGCACCTACCCGGAGCTGGAGCAAACCATCATCCAGCCCATGAATAAGCTGATTAACTCCGCTACGATGGACGGGCGGCCCTGCGGCGACCTGATTGCCACCTACAACGGCACCATGCGAATGCTGTTCTTTGCCAACGGTTCCACCGTGAAGTTCGGCCACTTGCAGAGCGCAGCGGCTATCACGGAGTACCAGGGTCAGGAATACGACTGGATTTTCATGGACGAGGCCACCCACTTCACCGAGTATGAGTTCCGCACCATGGGCGCGACGCTCCGTGGCGTCAACGAGATTCCGAAGCACTTCTATTTGACCTGTAACCCCGGCGGCGTCGGGCATCAGTGGGTGAAGCGGCTGTTTGTCACACGAGAATATGAGGGCGTCGAGAGCGGACGGGATTACTCCTTCATCCCAGCCACGGTGGAGGACAACAAGGAGCTGCTGAAAGCGTCCCCGGAGTACATCCAGATGCTAGACACGCTTCCCGAGGACATCCGGGCGGCACACCGCTACGGCGACTGGGATGCCATGGCCGGACAGTATTTCAGCGAGTTCCGGCGGGAGCGGCACGTAGTGAAGCCATTTATTGTGCCGACGGAGTGGCCCCGCTACCGGGCGTTTGACTACGGACTTGATATGTTCGCCTGTTACTGGTTTGCCATTGACT
The DNA here is from genome assembly GCF_964239415.1 of Clostridium sp. ATCC BAA-442. Taxonomy (NCBI): domain Bacteria; kingdom Bacillati; phylum Bacillota; class Clostridia; order Eubacteriales; family Clostridiaceae; genus Clostridium; species Clostridium sp. ATCC BAA-442. The sequence continues at coordinate 2,307 of NZ_CAXSQB010000057.1, forward strand.
TTGACGACCGGGTGTGGGTGTACCGGGAGTATTGCGAGAGCGGCCTGATTGTGTCCGAGGCAGCGGCGGCCATGCGTCGGCTGACCCCGCCGGAGGAGCAGATTCAGTTTACTGTTGCCCCGCCGGACATGTGGAGCACCCAGAAGGACACGGGGCGCACCATGGCCGAGATTTTCATGGAGAACGGCATCGGGATTGTCCGGGCCTCCAGCCAGCGGGTGCAGGGCTGGATGGTGGTGAAGGAGTTCCTGAAGGAGCGACCGGACGGACGCCCGGGGATGCTCTTCACCGAGGACTGCCCTCGGATGATCCGGGATTTGCCCGCCCTCCAGCACGACGAAAAGAACCCCTCGGACTGCGCCAAAGAGCCCCACGAGATTACCCACAGTCCCGACGCCCTGCGCTATGGGCTGATCTACCGGACGATGGGGGCACGGCTGGAGCCGGTGCGGCCGGAGCGGGACGATGTGGACTATGTGGAGGAGTACGACGACTACATGACCGGCGGAGAGGCCGCCGACGGATATCTGAGCTACGGAGGATAAGGACATGAACAAGCTGATTTCGCTTGCCCTGCACGTGGGGCGGCTGGAGGCCCGCCTGGAGGCTCTGGAGAAACGGCTGGAGCGGGAACCGCCCGCGCCGGAGGTGCACGTGGAGCTGGGACATGCGGCCACGGGGGCCGACCCGAAGGCGGAGGAGGACGCACGCCAGGCGGAGCGGCTGTTGCAGGAGGGCATTGACAATATCATGGGCTATCAGTGGCCGCCCCGGCGGGAGGGTGAGTGATGGCAAAGAAGGAAATCACCCCCGAGTCCGTGTGGAACGAGTACGAGACGGCCTGCAACTTCAAGGCCGGGCTCAATCTGTATGACAATGTGCGGGCCAACGAGAACTTTTACATCGGGAAGCAGTGGGAGGGAGTGCAGTCCAACGGCCTTCCTACCCCCGTGTTCAACTTCATCAAGCGGATCATCCTCTATGTGGTGGCCTCTACAGCCACGGACAATCTCAAAATGGCGGCGTCGCCTCTGTCCTCCTCCGGCATGGCGGCCCTGGGGGATCTGGAACAGCTGACGGATGTGGTCAACGCCCAGTTTGAGGCCCTGTTTGAGCAAAATAAGCTAGGGAAACAGACCCGCGAGTTCATGCGCAACGCCGCAGTAGACGGAGACGCCTGCATTTACGTTTGGTTTGACCCCGATGCGGAGACCGGGCAGACGGCGAAGGGCACCATCCGCACAGAAATTTTGGAAAATACCCGCGTGTCCTTCGGTAACCCCACAAACCGGGATGTGCAGAGCCAGCCCTATCTTCTGATCTCCCGCCGGGAGCTGCTGGACGAGGTAAAGGAGCAGGCCAGGGCGCAGGGCGGCGCGGCGGAGGACATCTTATCGGACTGCGACGAGACCGGCGACCGCTTTGACGCTATGACCGACGGAAAGGTGACCACCATCACCCGCTTCTGGAAAGATGGGGGAACCGTCCGCGCCATCAAGACCACCAAGGACGCGGTGGTGCGCAGCCAGTGGGACACGGGGATGCAGCTCTATCCCATTGTTTGGATGAATTGGGACTACGTGCAGAACTGTTATCACGGCCAGGCGGCGGTGACCGGGCTGATTCCAAACCAGATCTTCGTGAACAAGATGTTTGCCATGACGATGATCTCCCTCATGACCACCGCCTATCCGAAGATTGTATACGACAAGACCCGGATTGCCCGGTGGGACTCCGGGGTGGGGAAGGCCATCCCGGTCAACGGCGGAGACGTGACCAACGTGGCCCGTGCCATCGACCCGGCGGCCATCTCGCCCCAGGTGAGCCAGTTTATCGAGCTTGCCATCTCCCTCACCAAGGAGTTTATGGGGGCCACAGACGCGGCCCTGGGCGATACCAGGCCGGACAACACCTCCGCCATCATCGCCTTGCAGAAAGCCTCCTCGGTGCCCATGGAGCTAACCAAGCAGAATTTCTTCCAGTGCGTCGAGGATTTGGGGCGTATCTGGCTGGATCAGATGCGGGCCTACTATGGGGTTCGCTATGTGGACTTGAAACCAACCGAGGAAGAGAAGCAGGAGATGCTCTACCTGGGGCAGGTGCCGGACGACAAGCCGCGGCCCACGGAGTTTGACTTCTCCCTGCTCAACCAGGTGCCGTTGTCCATTAAGCTGGACGTGGGCGGCTCGGCCTACTGGAGTGAGATTGCGCAGATGCAGACCCTGGACAATCTCCTGATGAACGGCCAGATTAACGTGGTGGACTACCTGGAGCGGGTGCCCAACGGCTACATCTCCAACCAGCAGGAGCTGATTCAGACCCTGCGGGAGCGGATGGGGATGGTTCAGCCAGCCATGCAGGGGCAGACGGGAGCCGTACAGGCTGGGCAGGGTAACACAATCGACCTGGCGGCGGGTTCCGGCTACGGGAACCTACAGAGGGCCATCAATCAGACCGGCATGGAGGGAATGGACCTCTCCCAGATACGGGTATAGCGGCGGACCAGCCGTGACCAAATAAAAGCCGCCCAGACCAGGGCGGGAAGGAGCGAAGCAATATGGACGAGACCATGGAGACCGTGCAGGGCGACATTGAATCCGCCTGGAGCGCGGAGGACCCGGCGGGCGAAGCAGAGGGGACGGAGGCGGCGGCTGCGGCAGACCAGCCGAAGGGCGGCGAGGAAACCCCTCCTGCGGAACCAAAAGCGCCGGATGCGCCGGTAGCGCAGCCGGAGCTGTTTACCCTCAAGAACCGGGACGAGACCCGCCAGGTGACCCGTGACGAGCTGGTCGCCATGGCGCAGAAGGGGTGGGACTACGACCATGTGCGGCAGGAGCGAGACCAGCTCCGGCAGTACCGACAGGAAGCGGATCCCGCCCTGGAGCTGGTGAAATCCTACGCCCAGCGCAACGGTATGTCGGTTGGCGATTACCTGGACTATTGCAGAAAGCAGGAGCTCATCGCAACCGGCATGAACGAGCAGGACGCGGCAGCCAGGGTGAGCATGGAAAAGGAACGGGCCGACCTTGCGCGGCAGCGGGCCGAAATCCAGGCGTATCAAGACCAGCAAAACAGCGTTCTGAAGCATGCTCAGCAGCAGGCCCAGGCCCGGAAGCAGGACATTGAGGCGTTCTATCAGTCATACCCCGGCGTAGATCCCAAGAGCATTCCGCCCGAGGTGTGGGGCGCGGTGCGCGGAGGCGACACGCTCACAAATGCGTACACCCGCTGGGAGAACAAGCGCCTCCAGGCTGAGCTGGCCGCTGAGCGGCAGAACAAGGCCAACCGGGACAAGACCCCCGGCAGCCTGGGCGGGGACACCGCAGACGACAACGCCGGCCTCATCTCCAAATACTGGGACGAGGCAGATTAAGGAAAAGAGCCCAAGAGGCCGAACCGGAGACGGTGAGGCCCATCCCTCCGCCCGGTTCGGTGAGGGCGGAAAGGAAGTATTATGGCAATCAATTTAGCGGAAGCCTTCTCCAAGAAGGTAGCCGAGGCATTCAAGCAGGACTCTCTGACCGACAGCGCCACCGGCCACGACTACTCCTTCTCCGGCACCCGCACGGTGCGGGTGTGGAGCGTGGACACCGTGCCCCTGGTGGACTACCAGCGCACCGGTTCCAACCGGTACGGCACCCCCGTGGAGCTGGGTGATACCGTCCAGGAGATGACCATGCGGGACGAGAAGTCCTGGACGTTCACCATCGACAAGGGCAACCAGTCCGACCAGTACAACATCAAGGGAGCCACCCGCGCCGCCAAGCGGCAGATTGAGCAGCAGGTCATTCCCTATGTGGACAAGTACCGCTTCCGCGAGTGGTGCACCAATGCGGGTATTATTGAGGGCCTGTCTGCTGCGCCGACCAAGGGCGACATTGTGGACGCGATCTTCGACGCTGGCGCGGCCATGTCCGACCGGCTGGTTCCCTGGAGCAACCGCACCCTCTACATCCCCAACGAGTATTTCAAGCTGCTGGCCCTGTCTGACCAGTTCATCTCCATCGAGGCCCTGGGCAAGAAGTCCGTCAGCAAGGGCGAGGTGGGAGAGATTGACAATATGGTAGTCAAGCGGGTGCCCGCCTCCTATCTGCCCGCCGGGGTGTACTTCCTGGTGAAGTACAAGGGCTCCACGGTAGACCCGGTGAAGCTGAACGACATGAAGATCCACCAGGATCCGCCCGGCATCGGCGGCAATCTGCTGGAGGGGCGCATCTATCACGACTCCTTCGTGCTGGGTACCAAGGCCAACGGACTGTACGTGGCCGGAGCATCTGGCAGTGTGACGGCGGCTCCCACCATTAAGGACACCACCGGCACTGTGACCATCACCAAGAAGGGCACCTGCAAGTACACCGTGGACGGCACCGACCCCCGCTATTCCGCTACGGCGCAGGTGTATTCCAACACGTTCAGCGCGGAGAAGGGCGTTGTGGTCAAGGCCGTGGACGTGGAGACCGGCAAGTTCCCCTCCGCGGTGGCCAGCTACACCGTGGTAGGCGCCGGCGGTTAAGCAGAAAGGGCCCGGGGGGGGGGGGGGGGGGGGGC
>NZ_CAXSQB010000057.1:6864-21473 GCF_964239415.1 Clostridium sp. ATCC BAA-442
CCCCCCCCCCCCCCCCCCCCGACTGCCAACAGAGAGGAGGAAGAACGGCGTGGCAACGACCGCCCAATGGATTTTTGAAAAGGCCATGAACCTGATGGACGAGGTGAACGAGTCCACTGGTGCCACCGACACGGCGGATACCCGCGAGTATAAAAACCGCACAATCCCCATTCTCAACATACTGCGGGTAGAGTGCTTTCCGGCCTCGGATACCTACCGGGTGACGGAGCCGGGCAAGCGGCCTATCTGCCCGGAGATTGCGGACTTTGACACCCCGATCGGGCTGGACGACGGTATTTGCCAGGGCGTTCTTCCCTATGGGCTGGCGGCCCATCTGCTTCTGGATGAAAATCCGGACGTGGCCGCCTACTTCAACCAAAGGTATGACGAGCTGCTGGAGGAGTACCGCAGTGCGATTCCGGCGCAGGCGGAGGACATCGAGACCATGTACGGCGGGATTGAGTACGGATGCTTCGGGAGGTGGTGACGTGGCGAACATTGTCAGCACCAGTGAGACCAAAATCTATCAGATTAAGAAGTGGCTTGGCCTGAACGAGTCTCCCGACGGCGACACACACATGAAAATGGGAGAGGCCGCCGAGATGCGCAATTTCCGCATTACCGCCGAAAACCATCTGCAAATCAGGCCCGGCTACGGTCTCTTGGCGGAACTGTCCTCCGGGAACCCGGTCCGAGGGATGTGGAGCGGCTACATCGCGGGGAAGCACCATGTTCTGGCGGCCTGCGGCGGACACCTGTGGGACTTGGATCTGGAGGAGCACACGGCGGCGGACAAGGGGGCCATCCACGACAGCCAGACCTCCATGTTTGGCTTTTCCGATAAGCTCTACATCCTCACCGGCACGGAATACTATTCCTGGGACGGTGAGGGGGCCCCGGCGGCGGTGGAGGGATACATACCCATTGTCACTACTGCGGCCCCGCCCACTGGCGGCGGCACGCTTCTGGAGCCGATGAATCTGCTGACAGGGAAGAAGAGGGCGGAGTATTCCCCGGATGGCGAGGCCAAGGAGTTCCAGCTCCCTGAGAACAAGCTGGACGAGGTCATCTCGGTGGAGGGCACCGAGATCAAGTATACGGCAGACCTGGAAAAAGGAAAGGTGACCTTCGACTCTGCGCCGCCAAAGGGTGTTAACACAATTACCTTTACATGGCGAAAGGGCACGGGAGAGCGGGCCAAGGTAACCGGAATGCGGTTTGCAGAGCTCTACAACGGCGAATCGGACAGCCGGGCATTCTTGTATGGAGACGGCACCAACGAGGCGATTTTCTCCGGCCTGGACGAGAACGGGCAGGCGTCGGCAGAGTATTTCCCGCAGTACAACACGGTGGCGGTGGACAGCGCCAATACACCCATTACCGCTATGATACGCCACTATGACCGCCTACTGATCTTCAAAACAGACTCGGCCTACTCCTGTTCGTACTCCACCCTTACCCTGGGGGACGGCAGTGTGTCGGCGGCGTTCTACACTTCGTCGCTGAACCGCTCCATCGGAAACGCGGCACCGGGCCAGGCAAAGCTGGTGGACAACAACGCCCGCACAGTCTACGGGCGTTCGGTCTACGAGTGGTCACTGGCGGCCAACTCCGTCCGCGACGAGCGCAATGCCAAGCGGGTCTCTGATAAGGTGGCCGCCACCCTGGGAGCGTTTGATCTGACGCAGGCCATTTGCTTTGACGACGAGTGGAACCAGGAATATTACATTTTCTACGGCGGGCAGGCCATCGTCAACAACTACCAAAATAATTCCTGGTACTTTTACGACAATCTTCCGGTAAACGCCGTGGTGGCCGTGGAGGGCACGCTCTATTTCGGGACGCTAGATGGCCGGATCATGGAGTTCTCCAGGGAGTACCGGAATGACAACCTTGAGGACATCAACGCATACTGGGAGAGCGGTTCCATGGATTTTGACCTGGATTGGAGGCGTAAATACTCCTCCACCGTCTGGACAGCCATGAAGCCGGAGAGCCAGGCCATTGTGACGCTGACGGCGGAGTCCAACGTCAAGTCGGAGTACCCGGACAAGATTGTCTCCGCCGGTCTGGCGACCTTCCTGAACATGAGCTTTGAGCACTGGAGTTTCGGCACCAACCGGAAGCCGCAGCTCATTCGCTCCAAGCTGAAGGTGAAGAAGGTAACCTACTACAAGCTCATTATCCGCAGCAAGTCTGCCTCCGCCACGGCGACCGTGCTTTCCGTGGATTTGCAGGTGCGCTACACCGGAAACGTGAAATGAGGTGCTTTTGTGGCAATCACACCTTTTGAAAAGGACATTGAGATCATCCAGAAGCTGGACGACGAACCCAACGACGTACAGGGCCTTACCCCGGAGGAGCTGAAAAAGCGATTCGATCAGGCGGCTATCTGGCTCAAAGAGTACATCAACGGGACGCTGATCCCCGCCATTACCGGGGACGGCGGCACCGGCGGCGCGTCCAACATTGGCGCGGCGGTGGATGACTTCCCCGGCGAGACGGTGCAGGAGGTGCTGGACGCCTTCAACGACGCGCTGACCGACCGCTATACTAAGTCTGAGACAAACAGCTACGTGGGCCAGGAGACGGAAAACCTGGTGGAGACCGTGCATGTGGATCTGACCACCGGAGTGATTACCGTCACCAAGAAGGACGGCTCCAAGGAGACCTTCGACACGGCGCTGGAGAAGGTGCCTGCCACCATGGCCCTGGTGGACGAGGAGAGCGGCACCTATCTGGTGATCACCAACGTGGACGGCAGCCAGACCAAGACGGATGTTTCCAAGCTGATCGACACCTACACCTTCCAGAACTCCGCCGAGGTGGCCTTTTCCGTGGATGGGAGCGGGAACAATAAAACGGTGACGGCCTCCATCCGCCCCGCCTCCATCGGCCTGGATCGCTTTACTCTGGAGGTTACACAGAAGCTGGAGCAGTACAACGCCACCAGCAAGGCCAACGCCGACGCGGCGGCGGCCTCCGCCCAGGCGGCCAAGGCCAGCGAGACCAACGCGAAGGGGAGCGAGACGGCGGCGTCCGGGAGTGCGTCCCAGTCTGCACAGAGCGCCGGAGCGGCATCCGGCAGCGCATCCCAGGCCGCGCAGAGTGCAGGGGCAGCGGCGGCCAGTGCGGAGAGCGCACAGAGCAATGCGGCCCAGGCGCTGGCGGCGAAGAACGCGGCGGAGGCCAGCGCTACACTCTCTCAAAGCTGGACCGAGGGTGGCACTGGAATCCGGGAGGGTGAGAATACCAATAACGCCAAATACTGGGCGGGTGTAGCGCAGGGCGCGGCAGGCGGCGGCGTGACGACCTTCAACGGACGCAGCGGAGCCGTGGTTCCCGCCAAAGGTGACTATACCGCGGAAATGGTAGGGGCGAGGCCGGAAAGCTGGATACCGTCGGCGGCAGATACCGGGGCGGTTCCCATCACCGAGAAGGGCGCGCCCAATGGGGTGGCGACGCTGGGGCAGGACGGGAAGCTGCCCCCCTCGGAGCTGCCGCCGATGGACTATGACCCGGCGGGCAGCGCGGCGGCGGTGCAGAAGGCCCTGACCGCCCACACCGGGAACAAGAACAACCCCCATGCCGTCACGGCAGAGCAGGTGGGGGCTCTTGCAAGTTCCGGTGGAGTCATGTCCGGGGCAATTAGCATGAGTGGTCACAAGATAGCCAATCTGGCCGCTCCTACTGACCTAACGGACGCCGCTAACAAGCAGTACGTAGATGCACAGGTGGGATCCTCCCGCGTGGTCATGGGAACGTACATTGGCGATGGTGCTCCTAGCCAAACAATACAATTAGGCTTTACGCCCAAAGCAGTATTGGTTTGCCAAAACGGTATACTTAGCCGGGGATACCAAAATCATTACGCCGAAGGGTTGGCGCTTGATGGATATCCAGCCGCAGAGGTCAATAGCAATGTAGTGAGCGTTGTAGAGGGTGGATTCCAAGTATTTGACGGGACTAGCGCCAATCACAACGGCCGTACCAATGTCGCCAGCCAGAAATATTATTATTTGACTTGGAAATGAGGTGAACTGAAATGACAATTATCAAAATTAACCCGCTGGAAAGCGGCCAGCACCCGATCCAGAGCCAGAGCGGGCGGCGCGCCTGCTGGCTGGATGGCTACATAGAGGTGCCCGCCCACCTCCATGACGCGGTGTGGGCGACCTATGGCTGGTGTGACCTGGACATCCAGGGGGACAAGCTGGTGGGCATCACGCCTACTGAGCGGCCTCCAGAGCCGGAGCCGGAGCCCCAGCCGCCCCTCGCAGAGGACATCACTCTGGACATGCTGGCCGAGCACGAGGAACGGCTTTGTATGCTGGAACTCACCGCTGCCACATGAGAAAGGAGACGCCATGACAACCGTATACAACCTCTGCAAGCTGCTCATCCAGAAGAACCGAACCGATGGCCTCCAGGAGAAGATGGATGTCTACCTGGCCGCCGACCGGCTCACCCCGGAGGAGTACCAGGAGCTGGCCGGGCTGCTTGCCCCAGAACAGTAATCAACAGCGGGATCGCTGGATAAAAGGATGTGAATCAAATGAGTAAGATCATTACATATGTCCCGCTCTCGTCCGTGGAGCGGATTGAGCTGAGAGTCACCAACTGCCGCAAGACGCTCTCTCAGGTCAAGGCTGAAACAAAGGCCCATTACGTGCTCAATGGCGGCATGTGGAACCCAGACGGCTCGGCCTGCCCGCTGCTCAAGGTGGGCGGGGTGATGCGCTCCGGTACGCCCTGGAGGGCGGTGGGCTACGCCTGGGACAAGGGCCCGGACATCCACATGACCTCCGAGTACGAGGGAGCGGCCAACTTTATCGCGGTGACTGCCCTCATTTCCTCCGGCAAGCCGGTGGATAAGCCCTCCTACGGCTCGGCCCAGGGAGGCAAGCGGGGGCGCAGCGCCATTGGCCTGCGGGGTGGCAGTCTGGCCCTCTATTGCTCTGGCGATGGGACCGGAGACGCAGCCACGCCGGAAACTCTGCGGGACGAGCTGGCCGGGCTGGGCTGGTCCTCCGCCGTCATGCTGGATGGGGGCGGCTCCAGCCAGTGTGACTTTGGCGGAGAGCGCATCACCGCCAGCCGCAAGGTGCACAACTGGATTTGTGTCTGGCTCAAACAGGGCGGCCAGAAGCCGCCGGAACAGGAGGACAAGCCTATGCGCAAGCATACTGTATGCCTCGACCCCGGACACGGGCCGGGCAACGTCAACGGTTCCCCGGACGGCGCCTACAAAGAGTGGGAGTTTACGTGGGACATGGCCAAGCGTATCAAACCGCTTCTGGAGGCCCAAGGGGTGGGCGTGGTGCTCACCAAGACGGCGGACAACTACCCCGGCCTCACGGAGCGGGCCAACATCAGCAATAAAGCAAAGCCGGATTGCTTTGTGAGCATCCACACCAATGCTGGACAGGGGAAAGGATGGTCGAGCGGATCTGGGCTTGAAATCTACACCAGCGCCGGGCCCATGACGGCCTCCCGCAATGTGCTGGCCTCCAAGCTGGTCAACGCCTTCCACGCCGCCGGGGTTTCCCTGAGAAGTGAACCTATCAAGCATGAGATGTATACCGTGCTCGCCAAGACGGACGCTCCCGCCTGCCTGATTGAGTACGGCTTCCATACCAATAAGATCGACGTGGAGTATCTCAAAGATACCAAGTATCGGGACAAGCTGGCCGAAGCCACCGCAAAGGGCATCTGTGAGTTCCTGGGCGTCGCGTGGCAGGCCGAACCGGGGACAGATTATGCGGAGGACACCCCGGACGTTTGGGCCGCTGAGGCGTGGGAAAAGGCCAGGGACAAGGGCGTACTGGACGGCACCCGGCCCCGCGATAATATGACCCGGCAGGAGCTGGCCGTCGTACTGGAGCGCTTAAACCTATTGAGCTGAACAAGCTGGAAAGGAGGACGAAATGGCAAGCATCAAGGATTTGCAAGACCAGATGAACAAGAACTCCCAGGCGTGGCATGGAGCCAATAAGGCCGAGCAAGACCGCCTGCACAAGGAGAACGAACGCCTGCAAAGCCAGATTGACAGCATGACGGGAGGAAGCTCCACCTTCAATCCCGGTACTGGCAAGTGGACAACCACGGGTGGCTCCAGCGGCTCCAAGGGAAGTTCTTCCTCCGGGAAAGGAAGTTCAGGCGGGGGGAGCTCGGGAAAGGGGAACAGCGCCTCCGGGGTAGGAGTAAACACCGGAATCCAGCAGCAGATTAAAGACCAGATGAATCAAAACTCAAATGCCTGGTGGGGGGCCAGCGACGAGGAAAAGAAGCGGCTGGAGGAGGAAAACAAGTATTTGTCCGGCCTGTTGAACCAGAACGGGGGGAACGTCAGCTTTGACCCGGTTACAGGTACTTGGAGCGGCAGCGCGGGTGGATTGACAACGCCGCAGCTTCCTCAAGTTGAGGACTATTCCAACTATCTGGAGGAGATGTATGCGGCGCAGAAGCGGGCCGCTTTGGCGCAGATTAACAACGCCTACCAGCAGAACGTCAATGCAATCAACCGGGCGGGGGAGGGTGTGGACACCCGGTATCAGAACGCCCGGAACCAGGCGGCAGGGGCCAGTGAGCTGGCAGCTCGTAACTTCAATGAGTATGCGGCGGCGGCTGGTTTGAACTCCGGCGCGGGCGGCCAGGCCGAGCTGGCCCGCAACGTAGCCTTGCAGAATAACCTGAACGAACTGAGCACAGCGGAAGCGCAGACCTACGCAGACCTGGAACAGCAGATGGCGAACGCCGAGGTGGAGTACAACAACGCCATCGCGGAGGCGGAGGCCAACGGCGACGCCGCTCTGGCGGCGGCCTTGTATCAGGAAAAGGTGCGTGTCCAGCAGGCAAACATGGAGGCTCTGATGCAGCAGTATCAGATGGATCTCCAGAATCAGCAGCTCCAATATCAGCAGCAGCAGGATGCAGCCAGTTCAGCTCTGGCCGAGCGCCAGCAGATGGCCCAGTACGGAAACGCCTTTCTTGAGATGGGGCTTATGCCCTCTCAGGAGATGCTGGACGCCATGGGCATTACGGCGGCGGATGCACAGGCGTATATCAATCAGCTTTCGCTCCAGGCGTCCCTCACGGCCGCGGGAGGCCGGAGCGGAAATGCCGGGAGAGGTACTGGAGGAACTACCGGCAGTGGCACCGTCGAGAACGTATCCGCCCCAACCTCTAACGCAGGAGGTTCGGTTGGTGGCAGCCAGGTGCAGGGGAACAATTCAGAATGGAGTGGAATCGACATGTCCAGCGTGACGGCGCTCGGCTATGGGCCGGTCAGCAGGGCCTACCTGGAGCAGATGGTGGATAGTGGACAGGTGGAAGCATATCAAGATCCTGCTACCGGGCTGATCAAATTCCGGCGCGGAACCACTTCGACAGTCCCTTCCCGGCCCAGTTTCGGTAATATTCAGTCCTTGATTTAGAGGTGCCCTTATGGCGAAGCTGTCAGAGCTGCAATCCAAGGTAACAGGGAGCGCAATCAATGTTGACCCGCTTGGGAAAAAGCGGCCGACAACGCAGACGGTTTTTAACACCTTGCAGCAGAGTGTATCACAGAGCGCTGCCCCGTCTCCACGTATCAGTAAAACCACAGCTCCCTCCTCTTTGCCGGAGAGCAAGGGAAAGAAGGTCACACTTCCGACAGTTAAGCAGAAAACCAACCCCCTGACCACCCCAGCCAAGAGTGGATTTTTTGAAGGTCTCAGTATTTTGCCGTCTTCTGCGGATGAACTCATTAGTCCATACGCATGGGGACGGGCTGGTACCGCTCTTTTAGGGGCGGCGGAAGGGGTTACAGACTTCATCGGCAGCGGCTTCTATAAGGGAGTGCAGGGGATCAGTTCTCTTGGTGGCCTGGCTCCCAACCCGGTATCAGAGTGGGCCGGCCGAAACGCAGATGCTTTTTTAGATAACAGTATAACGCAAGACCTGGAGCAGAAACTGGCGGAGAAGTACAACCCCAGCCAGGGCGCGCAGAACGTGACGGGTATCGGGCAGACCGTGGTGCAGATGCTGCCCGGCATCGGCGCGTCCAAGGTCGTGTCCGCAGCAGGGAAGGGGCTCAACGCGGCCCAGGCGCTTTCCCGCGGGGAGAACGTGGGCCGGGCGCTGTTCGGCATTCAGGCGGCGGGCAACGCGGCCAGCCAGGCCAAAGCGGAGGGGGCGGACACCGGGCGGGCGCTGGCCTTTGGCGCGGCCTCTGGGGCCCTGGAGACCGCCATTGAGGGCATCGCGGGCGGCATCCCCGGCCTGGGCGGCGGAAAGGTGGGGAAGATTGCCGAGGCAGTCAAGGCCAGCCCCCTGGTCAGCCGGGCCCTGGATATCGCAGGCGAGGGCGGCGAGGAGGCGCTTTCCACCGTTCTCACCCCTTATTTGCAGCGGGCTATTTATGACCCGGACGCCCCCAACGCCACACCGGAGGAGATTGCGCAGAGTGCCATCATGGGCGCGGTGGCCGCCGGAGTGCTCCAGGGCGGCCTAGAGCTGCCGGGGGCGATTTCTAATGCGGCGTCCGACATCAGAACCACCCGGAGGGCTATCGGGAGCAACGAGGACATTACCCAGAGAGCCACCGCCAATATCCAGGCGGGTCAGAACATGGCCCGGTATTCCAGCGGAAATCCGCTGGCCGTTACCTTACCGACGGTCGAAGAGGCCAAAAGTGGCCTCTTCCTGCCCGGTTCCCCCGCCTATCAGCAGGCGGATAACCGCATGCCGGGCGAGCAGGTTATCCGGGCGGAACTTCCTGGAGCTGTGCAGAAAAATGCAGATGTGGAACCTCTTGTTTCAATAGATAATATACGCCGGTATCAATCTGCAATCGACGGCGTTTTTATGGGCACGCTTCCTACTGGCGCCGATATCGTGCTCGGGCAGACGCCATCCATTCTCGCTGAGTATGGAGCGCCTGCGCTTGATCTGCACATGCGGCAAAGCGTCGCAAGGAAAATTGCATATCCATCCGGATATATGGGTGGAAAGCATAATCTTGGGCTATCAGCGCTTAAAAATCTCCCTTATCAACTTGCAGACCCCATTGCAATTATAGAGAACCCGCAAAGCAATTCGAGAGGTCTTGCGAGTAAGATCGTTCTTACAGAATGGAACGATTTGGACGGAAAACCTGTTATTATTCCGATCCACCTAAATGCACAGGGTGCAATTGATGTTCAAAACGATGTTGCATCTGCATTTGGGGCGGATTATATCCAAAGAATCATTGGTAATAATGGCGAAAATGTGCTGTATACAAAAAATAACGAGGACATTTATCAGCTTCTTTCCAAAGGGCGTCCAGTGCCCCAGGCGATGGCTGATGATGTCCTCGCTAGAAACAGTATACCCCCAGCCGGGCAGGATGTCAACCTACAGCAGGGCGATCGCGGTGAAACACAGGATACGCCCAGGGAGGGGCCTGGGCCTGCCTTTGAGACAGGCCCGGAGAGTTCCGTCGGCGCAGCTCGGAAGGGCTTCGACCCCTGGTCGGAGTTCCAGGGCACCAAGAGCGAGTTCTTCCCCGAAGGGGCCAACGCGGCCCGACCGGTGGACGTGCCCACCACCGACCCGCAGGGGCGGCCCATCCGCAAGACCGCCTCCACCGCCATGGGGGCAAAGGCTATTCCCGACGAGGCGGTGGGCGACATTCAGAACATGGTGCTGCGCGGGGAGCTGTCCTATGACCGAGTGAGTGACAGGGCTTCCATTGACCGGGCCGTGAAAACCATTGAGATGAAGGGATATCAGCGGGCGCTGGAGGAGTTCTCCACCCAGGTGCGCAAGGGCTTAGTTTCCAAGGACATTGCCACCCTGGGGCAGCAGCTTCTGGTGAATGCAGCCAACGCGGGAGACGGGAAGGCCACGGCGGAGTTGCTTTCCCTCTACGCGCAGATGGAGACCACCGCCGGGCAGGCAGTACAGGCGGCCTCCATCCTGCGCAAGCTGGCCCCCAGCGACCAGCTTTACGCCGCCCAGCGCGTGGTAATTGAGCTGGAAAAGGCCATCCAGAAAAACTACAAGGATCTGGAGATCACCATCGACCCGGCGTTGATTGAGGAGTTCAACCAGCAGACCGACCAGACGGGCCGGGACGCAGTGCTGGATAAAATCAAGGATAACGTGGCCGCCCAGGTGCCCGCCACATGGCAGGATAAATGGAACGCCTGGCGGTACATGGCGATGCTCTTTAACCCCAGGACGCATATCCGAAATGTCGTAGGCAACGTCGGATTTCAGCCGCTGCGCTGGACAAAAGACCGGGTGGCGGCAACCATCGAGGCGGGGGTCTCCAAGGTCAGTGGCGGAAGGCTGGGACGCACCAAGTCGTTCGCGGCCAATCCCGCGCTCTATAAGGCGGCGTGGGCGGACTGGACAAATGTGCAGGACGTGCTTTCCGGGAATAAGTATGACGACATCAGGAGCGACATCAACAGCCGACGGAGGATTTTCAAGACACTGCCGCTGGAGGCAGCCCGCAAGGGGAACTCATGGGCGCTGGAGGCGGAGGACGCCATTTTCAAGCGCATCACCTATGCCGACGCCCTGGCCGGATACCTCCAGGCAAACGGCGTGACGGCAGAGCAGATGCGGAACAACACGGTGGACGCGCAGCTTCTCAGCCGGGCGCGGGACTACGCAGGGCAGGAAGCGCTAAAGGCAACCTATCAAGACCGAAACGCGGTGTCGGATTTTGTCTCCACTCGATATCAGGGCAAAGGGAGAAAGGTTGTAAACTCTGCGATAGACGCAGTGCTTCCGTTCCGACGTACCCCAGCCAACATCCTTGTGCGGGGCCTGGAGTACAGCCCGGCGGGGCTGGCTAAGGCACTGAGCTATGATCTGGTGAAGGTGAAGAAGGGTGAGATGACGGGAGCGGAAGCCATCGACCACATTGCCGCCGGGTTGACCGGCTCTGGCCTCATGGCCCTGGGCGCATACCTGTTTGCCCAGGGGATTGTCACCAGCGGCGGCGGGGACGACGAGGGGCAGGACACCATAAACGATCTGACGGGTGTTCAGAATTACGCGCTGAATCTGCCTGGCGGCGGGAACGTCACGCTGGATTGGCTGGCACCAGAAGCCCTGCCCTTCTTCATGGGCGTGGAGCTGATGGATTCCATGGGGCAGGGGGGGAACACGGCAGAGAGTATTTACACCGCCCTGAAATCCATCTCCGACCCCATGCTGGAGCTGAGCATGCTCCAGTCTCTCAACGATATCATCGACAGTTGGTCTTTTGCGGATAACAAACTGGGGGCGTTGCTTTCCTCCACTCTAATCAGCTACTTTTCCCAGGCGGTGCCCACTGTGGGCGGCCAGATTGAACGCACCGCAGAGGACAGGCGCATGACCACCTACACCGACAAGAACCTGCGGTTGCCAACCGACCTCCAGTATGCCATCGGGCGGGCCAGCGCCCGGATTCCAGGCTGGGACTACCAGCAAGTGCCCTACATCGACGCCTGGGGGAGAGAGGAGAAGAACGGGACGCTGCCCATGCGGGCCATGAATAACTTCCTGAATCCGGCCTATACCTCTAGCATGCAGGTGACGGACGTAGACAAAGAGATTCAGAGGCTCTACAGCCAGACTGGGGATGGCTCCGTAGTACCGGAGCGGCCGCAGAAGTACATCACGGTGGACGGCGAGCGGGTGGATCTGACCGGGGAGCAATATGTGGAATATGCCACGAAGCGAGGGCAGACACAGTTTAAGCTTCTGGAGGAATTGCTGGACAGCAGCCTGTACCGAAGCCTTGGAGACGAGGAGAAGACCCAGGCGGTGAGCAGCGTGTATAACTACGCCGATATGCTGGGGAAGGCTGCGGTCAGTGATTATCAGCCGGAAGATTGGGTAGCGGAGGCCCAGAACGCAAAGAAAGAATTGGGCATTTCGACATCGGAATATCTTCTGCTGCGTGGGCAGTATGGGGGCTCTCTCCTCAGCGGAAAGAAGGTGCGGGAGGCATATCAGGCCGGTATGCCGGCACAGGACTATCTGCACTGGGCCGTCCAGGAAAAGGATACGGACGGAAGTGGAAGGACGAACCAGGCTGAGACCATCGCCGCCATTGAAACCAGTGGCTTGAGCCAGGAGGAAAAGGATGTGCTCTATGCCGTGGAACAGGTATCGGATGCAGGGCGCCGGAAATGGGAGCGGGCACGAGACTGGGGCCTGAGTGTTGAGGACTACCAACGATATTATGCTATCTATTCCGGAGACGGAAAGAAGGAGGAAAAGCTGACAGCATTGCAAAGGGCCGGTATGACTGCGGCCCAGGCAAACTATTTCTGGAGCCTTATGAGCAAGAATTAGAAAGGAAGGTACTTACCATGAAAGAACGACTGTCCAGACTGCTGACCGTGAAGTCCATCGTCACCCTTATTCTGACGGTGGTATTTGCTTATCTTTCCGCCAGTGGGATGGTGGGCATCGACCAGTTCCTTACCGTGTTCACCGTTATCATTGCGTTCTACTTCGGAACACAGGCCGAGCGGGCACAGGGGAAGGGGGCGTGACCGATGTCGGAGCACGAGTGCAGCGGGACGGACTGCGCTTCCCTCGTCCGCATCAAGGCACTGGAGAGGACGCTGGAGGACGAGAAGAAGGAGCGCTCACGCTCTCACGAGAAGATCTACAACCGCCTTGGGGCCTTGGAGCGTGGTATGACGGCTGTTACCACCCAGTACAGCCAGATC
Organism: Clostridium sp. ATCC BAA-442; assembly: GCF_964239415.1. Lineage (NCBI taxonomy): Bacteria > Bacillati > Bacillota > Clostridia > Eubacteriales > Clostridiaceae > Clostridium > Clostridium sp. ATCC BAA-442. The sequence continues at coordinate 19,572 of NZ_CAXSQB010000057.1, forward strand.
ATTGCACAGCTTGCCACCATGTCCGCTGATATAAACGCCCTGAAAGAGAAGCCGAACAAGCGCTGGGAGACAGTGATCACGGCCATCATCACCGGAGTGGTTGGATTCCTCTTGGCCAGGCTTGGAATGGGGTAAAGGCATGTCAATGGCCCGCGTGCGGTTCCAGGAGCGTTTCTGACCTCAGAAATGAAGCTGGCAATCCAGAAGGCGAACTGGGGCTGATAGCACGAGAAAATGGTGGATGATGTGGCCCACATAAGGGTCATGCTCGACCAATACAGGCTATAAAGAAAGCGCAGGGGTCAACGCCCCTGCGCTTCTTGTTCGGCTTCGACCTGTAGTTTTTGCCAGGCGGCCCGACTGATATTGTAGACGGTTTGACGAGAACACCCCAGCTTGGCGGCGATAACTGGCTTGGATTCTCCGCGCATCAGAGCCAGCAGCACCCTTCGCTCCCGGCTTCTGCGGGGGAACAATTTATAAACCAGAGCAAGAAAGTCCTGGTCCTCATAGGATTGGAGAGCTGCAATGTTCTCCTCGGATGGAATGTCCTCCTCTAGAGAGTCATCCGGGTGTATTGAGCGTATGTAATCAATGATGTTGCAGCGGATGCAGCGGCGGGCTAGAGGCTCAAAGGGACGGTTTCCGTCCCACCTTTTGGTTGCTTCCCATAAACCGATCAGACCATTTTGTAGGGCGTCTTCGTCTTTAGCTGCCTCATTGGAGACAGAATAGGCCACGGAGCGTACCAGATAGCGATATTTGATAATAAGGGCCTCCTGCTCTGCACGGTTCAAGGGCTATCCCTCCTTCGGCGGGTCTGGGAGAGGCATCCAATGCGTAACCTCCATTGACCCTCCACCCATCTTTAGACCTGGTGTATAAACTTTTCCATCTTCCAGTCTAAACATCCAGTTTCTGAAGCCTGTAATAACGGTTAATCCGTCGGTAACTAAGACCATCTCATTTTCTTTTTCCGGCAGCCTCTCCTTGACGCTGATCCACTCGCTCATGCTGTCCGCCCTCCCCGTCGTGGATGGAGTCGATTATCTCGTCCAGCTTGACATTTTCGCAGACGTGCAAGGAGGGGAACAGCGCCGTATCTAACGTTGCAATAACAAATTTGTTGTTCAACACCTTAATGCAAGGGTCACATTCATTGAGGCTGTCTGCCTCTGGGTACAGCAGTCTGATAGCCTCAGCCCTCTCCACCTCCTGCTGCGTCCAGCGGGGCTTGCGGATGATGCGGTCGGGGTGGTTGATAATTACAACCAAATCATCCTCATTGTAGCAAGGGATCCAGAGATCTCCCTTCTTATAATATCGCTTCCCGTCTGCTCCAATTTTTAATGTGCCTCTATTTACCTGATTTGCGCCGAAATCGTATGTAAATTCTTCGTCTACCTCAACCCCCAGAATCTCGCAAATTCTCGGCTTGTCCATGTTGGCCTCCTCCTTGATTTTCAGGTACTTTTCGATGGCTTTTCCAAAAGTTAATGTATCATCCTCCACCACCTCGTACCCCATCAGGCGGGCGGCTTCATATGGGTGCTTGTCGACCCATTCAGTGCAATCATGACTCTGCCTTGCGGCTTCAACCGGACAATTTATACAGCCCTTATACTGCCCGCAGAAAGTGGTATCCTCATATGTATTTTCAATTACTTCCCCCGTCTCAGGGTTACGAAACTTCATGGGCGGCCTCCCCCTTTGTGTATGGCACCCAGCAGCTTCCGTCCTCTTCCCTGTACTGGCATCCCTCGTTCTCGTCCCAGGAGCAGCAGGGGCCTCTGTGAGCACAGTCGCAGCACATACCTTCTATGGCGTTGGTTTCCTTATGTTTTGCCGCCTCCGGCATATCATCCTCCACCACCTCGTAGCCCATAAGACTGGCGACTTCGT
>NZ_CAXSQB010000058.1:0-3985 GCF_964239415.1 Clostridium sp. ATCC BAA-442
GGCCATGGCCGCGCGGGGATCCCTCATTTCCCTGAACTCGCCCGAAGTGAATTCGGGCGAGTTCAAGGTTCCGGCCTGCCGGCCGGAACGCTTGGCGCGGCATGCGCCGCGTCCCGCCTGCGGCGGGGCCTGTCAAGGCTGGTTCAGCCCTTTGGCTTCTTCATAGTGAGGGAGATCCGCTTCTTCTTTTCGTCCACCTCCAGCACCCAGACGGTGACGATGTCGCCCACGGCGCACACCTCGGAGGGGTGCTGCACCCGGCGGCCCTCCCGGAGCTGGGAGATGTGCACCAGCCCGTCCTGGTGGACGCCGATGTCCACGAACACGCCGAAGTCGATGACGTTGCGCACCGTGCCGGTGAGCTCCATGCCGGGCTTCAAATCCTTCATCTCCAGCACGTCGGTGCGCAGAATGGGGCGGGGCAACTCGTCCCGGGGGTCCCGGCCGGGCTTCATCAGCTCGCCCACGATGTCCCGCAGGGTGGGTACACCCACGCCGCACGCCTCCGCGGCCTTCTCCTCGCCGTATGCGGCCACCCGCTCCCGCAGACCGTCCAGGCCGCCGGCCTTCACGTCGGACAGGCCGTAGCCGCACAGGGCGAGCAACGCCTCCGCCGCGCCGTAGCTCTCCGGGTGGACGCCGGTGTGATCCAGCACATTGCGGCTCTCCGGTACCCGCAGGAAGCCGGCGCACTGCTCAAAGGCCTTGGGCCCCAGCTTGGGCACCTTGAGCACCCCCTTCCGGGTGGTGAAGGCCCCGTTCTCCTCCCGGTACTTGACGATGTTCCTGGCGGTGGTGTTGTTCAGCCCCGCCACATAGGACAGCAGGGGGGCGGAGGCGGTGTTGAGATCCACCCCCACCGCGTTGACGCAGTCCTCCACCACGCCGGAGAGGGTCTCGTCCAGCCGGGCCTGGGGCATGTCGTGCTGGTACTGGCCCACGCCGATGCTCTTGGGGTCGATCTTCACCAGCTCGGCCAGGGGATCCTGGAGCCGCCGGGCGATGGACACAGCGCTTCGCAGGTTCACGTCGTAGTCGGGGAACTCCTCCGCGGCCAGCTTGGAGGCGGAGTAGACCGAGGCCCCCGCCTCGTTGACGATCATGTAGCTGACGCCGCCGCCCAGCTGCTTGATGAGCTCCACCGTCATCTGCTCGGTCTCCCGGCTGGCGGTGCCGTTGCCGATGGCGATGTGGGCCACGCCGTGGCGGCGGATGAGCTTTGCCAGCGTGTCGATGGCCTCCTCCTTCTTCCGCTGGCTGAACGTGGGGTAGACCACCGCCGTGTCCAGCACCTTGCCGGTGGCGTCCACCACCGCCACCTTGCAGCCGTTGCGGTAGCCGGGGTCGAGGCCCATGGTGACAAAGCCCTTCACCGGCGGCTGCATCAGCAGGGGCTTGAGGTTGAGGCCGAACATTTTGATGGCCCCCTCGTCGGCCTGCTCGGTGAGCAGGCTGCGCATCTCCCGCTCCACCGAGGGGAAGATCAGCCGGTCGTAGGCGTCCTCGGCGGCGGCGCGGACGAAGGCCATGGCGGGGGCGCCGGGGTTCAGCACCGCCCGGCGGATGGGGATCAGGGCCGCCTCCCGGTCCATCTCCACGCTCACCTTGAGCACGCCCTCCCGCTCTCCACGGTTGATGGCCAGCACCTGGTGGCCCTGCACCCGGTTCAGCGGGGAGCGGAAGGCATAGTAGAGCCGGTAGACGGTGTCCTCCGGCTCCTTGGCCGCGGCGGCGGAGACCAGAGATCCCTTTTTCCACACCAGCTCCCGCAGGCGCTTGCGGATGTCCGCGTCGTCGGAGATGCGCTCGGCGATGATGTCGCTGGCCCCCTGGAGGGCGTCCTCCGCCGTCTCCACCCCCTTCTCCGGGTCGATAAAGGCCCCGGCGGCCTCCTCCGGCGCGGGGCCGTCCGCGGCCTGGGCGAAGAGCAGCTCGGCCAGAGGCTCCAGCCCCTTTTCGCGGGCCACGGTGGCGCGGGTGCGGCGCTTCTGCTTATAGGGGCGGTAGAGATCCTCCACCTCCGCCAGGGTGGCGGCGGCGTCGATGGCGGCGGAGAGCTCCTCCGTCAGCTTGCCCTGGCCCTCGATGGCGGACTTGACCTCCTCCCGCCGCTTGTCCAGATTGCGCAGGTATTGCAGCCGGTCGGCCAGGGTGCGCAGGGCGGTATCGTCCATGGCCCCGTGGAGCTCCTTGCGGTAGCGGGCGATGAAGGGGATGGTGTTGCCCTCGTCAATGAGGCGCACCACGTTCTCCACGTGGGCCTCGCTCCGGCCCAGCTCCCGGGCCAGTATCTGAATGATGGTATCCATAGTGGTACTCCTTACAAGATTGGGATAAGGCTATTTTACGCGAATTTGACGGGGAAGTCCAGCGGATTTCCTTGCGCTTTCCCTTCGGAAGCCGTAGAATAAAGGAAAAGGAGGGGAACGGCATGGACGAGCGGCTGAACGAGATCAACAGGGAGCTCAAGGAGCTGAACGAGGCCCTGGCCCGGCAGGGACGGATGGAGGCCCAGTGGAAGGATCTCCAGGACCAGCGGGCCGAGCGGGACCGGCGGGTGATGGAGACCGGCCGGGTGTTCCGCAAGGAGCAGGACGACGTGGACCGGCTGGAGAAGGGGGGCCTGCGGGCCCTGCTGCTCTCCCTCACCGGGGACAGGGAGGTGCGCCTGTCCAAAGAGCGGCGGGAGGCCCTGGCCGCCAAGCTCCAGTACGATCAGGCCCAGCGGGATCTGGAGGATCTCGACGGGCGCATCGGGGTCCTGCTGCGGGAGAAGGACGGCCTGCGCATCGACCGCATCCGGCGGGACGCCCTGCTGGAGGAGAAGGGAGAGCTGCTCAAAGCCCTGGGCGGGGAGACCGGCGCCCGGCTCGCCCGGCTGGACCAGCAGTTGGACGAGCTGGAGCACCAGCGCCGGGAGGTGGGGGAGGCCATCTCTGCCGGCCGCACGGCGGAAAGCGCCCTGTCCGCCGTGCTGGACAGCCTGGACAGCGCCGAGGACTGGGGCACCTGGGATATGCTGGGCGGCGGCCTGATGGCCACCATGGCCAAGCACGAGCACCTGGACGACGCCCGGGCGGGCATCGGCTGGGCCCAGCAGTGCCTATCCCGCTTCCGCACCGAGCTGGCAGACGTGCGGGACATGGAGATTCCCCAGGTACAGATCGGGGAGTTCGCCACCTTTGCCGACTACTTCTTCGACGGTTTTTTCATGGACTGGATGGTACAGTCCAAAATCCAGGACGCCCAGGAAGGCGTGTCCGAGGTTCATGTCCGGGTGCTCAACGCGCTGCGGAATCTGGAGCGGATGGATCAGGAGCTGGCGGAGGAGCAGGACGGCCTGAAGCGGGAGCGGGAGGGCCTGCTTCTCAGGAGCAGCGGTTCGGACTGAGGACGGGGCAGGTTCGGTGCGGCTGTGGGAAGGAATGAAAAACAGGAGGTGCGGACAATGGTGGAAGAACTGGATTCCAGACTGAAACGCTGCCCCTGCTGCGGGGGCGAGACCGTGCTCGGCTCCCTGTACGGCTGCCGCCCGTGGGTGACCTACTGGCTTCCCAGGTACCGGAGCCTGCTGAGTCCTTTTTTCTCCAGGCGGAACATCGAGAAGAGGGGGGGCTTTCTCCTGGCCAAAGGGCGGGAGTACTGGTACCGCACCCCGCCCGCGCCCAACCAGAGCTATTACTGCCCCAACTGCAAGCTGCTTCTCACCCGGGTGGACGAGTTCCACACCCCGTAGCCACAACATGGCATAGTACGAAAAAGCGTGGGCGCCTCTAGTGAGGCGCGCACGCGGAGACTGTCGATAAACCCTCCGGCGAAAAGGATTCGGAGGGAAGGATAGTGTGAAAGGGAACCGTCAGGGTTCCCTTTCGCGTTGGATCAAACAACTTTTTGAAACGTTTCTAACGTTTCAAAAAGTTCGGCAGCCTGTCGAAAAGACTTTTTCGACAGGCTGAGCGTGGGGGGGGGGGGGGGGGGGGGGGGG
>NZ_CAXSQB010000058.1:3995-20680 GCF_964239415.1 Clostridium sp. ATCC BAA-442
CCCCCCCCCCCCCCCCCCCCCCCCCCCGCGGCCTGTTCGGAGATCCGCTTGAGGTAGGGCAGCTCCTTTTTCAGATCGCTGCGCACGCTCATGTGCCAGAAAAATTCCCCCAAAAAGAGCAGCTTGTGGATGGGGTCCTCCCGCACCAGGGCGGAGAAGAGCCGCCGCCAGGAGTAGATTTTCCGGCTGGCCCGGATGTGCTCCAGTTGGAGCTGGTAGGGGGTCATGCGGCGGGGGAAGTGGACGGCGTTGCCGTTGTATTTCGACCAGTCCTGGTGAAGCAGCCGGTCCCGGTTGGCCTCGTATACCGGCGTGCCGGGGACGAAGTACATACACTGGATCAGGGTGCCCTGGATGTGGTTCTGGATGACGAAGTCGGCCAGCTGGTCGCCCACGCCCGCCTCCTGGTCGTCGGAGCCCAGGATGAACAGCCCCCGGACGCTGAGGCCGTGGGCGCGGATGTTGCGGATGGCGTCGATGATCTCCTGCCGGGTGCTCTTCTTGTGGTAGGTGGCGAAGGAGGCGTCGTCCAGAAACTCGATGCCCAGATCCAGCTCGAAGAAGCCGGCCTGCCTGAGAAGGTCGAGCATCTCGTCGTCGAAGCCTACCTCGTACCGGGCCTGTACGTTGAAGCGGTAGCGGATGCCGCTGTCCACGATGGCCCGGAGGACGGACATGGCCCAGTCCCGGTCGGCGAAGAAGTTGTCGTCGGTGAGCCAGAGATCTTTGGCCAGCCGGACGTGGCCCCGGTGGAAGAAGCGGATGGACTCCCGGATGTCGGCCACCACATTTTCCGGCGAACGGGTGCGGACGCGGCGGCCGAAGTGGCGCACCAGGGCGCAGTAGTCGCAGTTGTGGGGGCAGCCCCGGGAGGCGTGCACCTGGGGCCAGAGGGTGCTGTGCCCCACCATTTTGGAATAATTGTGGACTAAATTACGGTCTGCAATCGTCTCGAAGCGCTCCGGCGGGGGCGGATAGCCGGTGGAGCGCAGCTCCTCCCCCTCCATCCAGGCCAGGCCGGGGAAGTCCGGCCGCTCCCCGCGGCCCACCGCCTCCACAAAGGCGCGGATGGTCTCGTCCCCCTCGCCCAGCAGCACATAGTCGCAGTGGCGCGCCGCCTCGGCGCAGTTCATGGAGGCGTGGAGACCGCCCAGCACCACCAGGCCCCGCCCGTGGGCCCGGAGGTGGTCGGCTAGCTCGTAGCCCCGGACGGCGGCGAAGGTGAAAATACCGATGAACACGATGTCCGCGTCCTCCACGTCGGCCAGGTCGATGCGGGAGATGGACTCGCTGTACATATAGGTGTCATCGACCAGCTCCTTGACAATGGTAGCCAGGGTGTTGAGTCCCACAGAGGGGGTGCGGATGTAGCGGTCGTAGACGAAGTAGTTGAGGGGCGTGGGCTTGTAGGGGCGGTTGCCCGGCTCGAGAAAACGGATTTTCATAGGATACCTCCTCGCCACGGCGGCTTGGGTATGGGGAGCTTGTTTTCCCTATTCTATCACTTTGTACCTGTGGATACAAGGAGAGGGAGGAAGACCGTCTGTTTGGGGGGAAAACCTCTCCTTGACGATGGCGGGCGGGCGTGGGATAATAAAAAGAAACCAATCTTTGGGGGAGACAGCATGATCAATCGGCTGGTGCGGCTTTTCATCCAGGACTGCGACAATGTGACGGACCCGGCGGTGCGGGAGAAGTACGGCGTCCTGTCCGGGGCGGTGGGGATTGTGCTCAATCTGCTGCTGTCTGCGGGCAAGTTCTTCGCCGGCGTGCTGACCGGCTCCATCGCCATCACGGCGGATGCCTTCAACAACCTGTCCGACGCGGGCTCGTCGGTGGTGACTCTGGTGGGCTTTAAGCTGGCGGGACAGAAGGCCGACGATGGACACCCCTTCGGCCACGGCCGGGCGGAGTACCTGGCGGGGCTGCTGGTGAGCCTGATGATCCTCCTGGTGGGGCTGGAGCTGGGCAAGACCTCCATCGGGAAGATCCTCCGCCCGGAGGCGGTGGACTTTTCGCTGGTGTCGGTGGCCATTCTGGCGGCTTCCATCCTGGTGAAGCTGTGGATGAGCCATTTCAACCGGGTATTGGGGAAGAAGCTCGGCTCGGCGGCCATGGCGGCCACCGCCGCCGACTCCCTCTCCGACGTGGTGGCGACCTCCGCCGTGTTGGCGGGCACCCTGGCTGGACACTTCGCCCACCTGAGCATCGACGGCTGGGCGGGGGCGGTGGTGGCCGTCTTTATTCTGAAGGCGGGTTGGGGAGCCGCCAAGGACACCATTAACCCCCTGCTGGGGGCCCGCCCCGACCCGGAGCTGGTCCACGCGATCCGGGAGGTGGTGCTGTCGCATCCCCAGGTGGTGGGAATGCACGACCTCATCATCCACGACTACGGCCCGGGGCGGCGGCTGTGCTCTTTCCACGCCGAGGTACCCCAGGACGCCGACATCCTGGAGGCCCACGACGCCATCGACCACATCGAGCGGGAGATCCAGCAGAAGTTCGGCATTGAGACCACGGCGCACATGGACCCCATCGCCACCGACGACGAGTCGGTGAACCGCCTGCGGGAACAGGTGGCGGCCCTGGCAAGGGCCGTGGAGCCGGAGATGACCATCCATGACTTCCGGGTGACCAAGGGGCCCCAGCACACCAACCTGATTTTTGACGTGGTGGTGCCCCACCGCTGCCGCCTGCGGGACGAGGAGCTCTGCGAACGCCTGTCCGGGGCGGTGCGTGCCCTGGACGAGCGGTATTTTGCGGTCATTCAGGTGGACCGGGCCTATGTGGAGACCCGGTAACCCCCTTTTACAAAAAATTCACCCTTGTGGGGAAAAAAGCCGGTATAATACCGGAGAGAACAACATAGAAAAGGACGGTGCGCTATGGCCAGGAAGGTCCTGATTGTGGAAGACGACTCCAACATTGCCGAGCTTCTCCACCTCTATCTGGAGAAGGAGGGCTTTGAGACAGCGGTGGCCGGGGACGGCGGCAAGGGGGTGGAGCTGTTCCGCTCCTTCCACCCGGAGCTGGTGCTGCTGGACATCATGCTGCCTGTAATGGACGGCTGGTCGGTGCTCAAGAAGATCCGGGAGAACGACAAGACCCCGGTGATCATGCTCACCGCCAAGGGGGAGACCCAGGACAAGGTGGCCGGGCTGGAGGGGGGCGCCGACGACTATATCGTCAAGCCCTTTGAGATGAAGGAGGTGCTGGCCCGCATCCACGCGGTGCTCCGCCGCTTCGGCGGCGAGGAGGAGGGGAGCGGCGAGAAAAAGCTTACCTTCGACAAGCTGGTCATCAACCTGGACTCCTATGAGCTGCTGGTGGACGGCAAGCGGGTGGATACGCCCCCCAAGGAGCTGGAGCTGCTCTACCACCTGGCGGCCTCCCCCAACCGGGTATTCACCCGCAACCAGCTGCTGGACGAGGTGTGGGGCTTCGACTACTTCGGCGACTCCCGTACCGTGGACGTGCATATCAAGCGCCTGCGGGAGAAGCTGGAGGGCGTCAGCGAGCAGTGGAGCCTCAAAACTGTGTGGGGTGTTGGTTACAAGTTCGAGGTTGTGAGCGGCGCATGAAGAGCCTGTACGGACGGCAGTTCCTGCTGACGGCGGGGATGATTCTCATCTCCTTCGCCCTGCTGGGGACCGCCTTTATCGGCCTGTCCTACCAGTATACAATCCGGGAAACCCGGGACTCCATGGAGCGCAACGCCGATTATGTGGCCGACTTCACCGCCAAGGTGCGGGCCGAAGGGATCGACGTGCGGGACATGGCCTACCAGCTCTATGTTGCCAATGTGGCCCACATCGCCAACGCCTTTGTCCTGGTCACCGAGGCGGATGGGGAGCTGGTACTCTGTTCCGATGGAGCGACAATCCAGAGCGGGCTGGGGGGGAACTATCTGCCCCAGTCCATCGTCAGCCAGCTCCAAAAGGAGGGCGGCTACAGCGGTATGACCACTCTGGGCGGCCTGTTTCCGGAGAAACGCTTTGTGGCGGGCACCCCCATCACGGTCAAAACGGTGAACCTGGCCACCGGGCAGACCGAGCAGACCATGATCGGCGTGGCCTATGTGGCGGCGGAGACCTCGGACATCACCGAGCTGTGGCAGGCGTTCATCTCCATCTTTTTCTTTACCGCCGTGGTGGTACTGTGCGTGGCTTTCATCACCAGCTCCATCACCTCCCTGCGGCTGACCAACCCCCTGAAGGAGATCGCCGAGACCGCCCGCAAATTCGGCCACGGCGAGTACGAGGTGCGGGTGCAGGGCTATGAGAAGCGGAAGGACGAGGTGGGCGAGCTGGCCGAGGCCTTCAACGCCATGGCCGACTCCATTGCCAAGAGCGAGGCCCGCCGCAGCGAGTTTGTGGCCAACATCTCCCACGAGCTCAAGACCCCCATGACCACCATCGCCGGCTTTTCCGACGGCATTCTGGATGGCACCATCCCGCCGGACAAGGAGCGCGCCGCCCTACAGACAATCTCCTCGGAAACCCGGCGGCTCTCCCGCCTGGTGCGGCGGATGCTGGATCTGTCCCGCCTCCAGTCGGCGGAGAATGTCACCGCCCAGGAGCAGTTCGACGTGTCCGAGGTCATGCTGCGGGTGCTGGTGAGCCTGGAGAACAAGATCAATGCCCGCCATCTGGACGTGGACACCCAGCTCCCCGACGGACCCGTGCTGGTGTGGGGGGATCCGGACGCCATCACCCAGGTGTGCTATAACCTGCTGGACAACGCCATCAAGTTCTCGGCCGAGGGGAGCACCATGGGCCTGTCCATCACTGCCAAGGGGGGCAAGGCCCACGTGGCGGTGCGCAACCACGGCGACACCATCCCCCCCGACGAGCTGGCCATGATCTTCGACCGCTTCCACAAGAGCGACAAATCCCGCTCCGTGGACCGGGAGGGCGTGGGCCTGGGGCTGTATATCGTCAAGACTATCCTCAACAACCACAAGGAGAACATTTCCGTTACCAGCCAGGACGGCGTGACGGAGTTCGTATTTACCCTGACGCTTGCATGACGCCCCGGCAGACGGGGCAAGAAGGAGGGCCCATGCGCGGCTACTATTACGATCAAACGGGGGAGGCCCCCCGGAGCACCCCGGCGCCGATTTCCGCAGGGCGCCGCCGGCGGTGGAGCGGCGCAGCGGCGGTGCTCCTCTTTCTCCTGACCATGGCCCTGCTGGGCGGCCTGACTGCGGCGGCGGGGCTGTGGAGCTACAGCCGCCTGGAGGAGCTGCCAGCGCTGGCCGACAGCACCTGGCAGCCCCTTCCCGTCCGGGAGGAGCTGCCGGAGGAAACCACTGTGGAACGAGCCCCCACCGGGGACGGCACCACCCTCACCATTTCCCCCCTGCCCAGCGGCGGGGCCCACAGCCTCCAGGAGATCTACCGGGAGAACATCGCCTCCATCGTCAGCATCCGGGGGAGCAAGGGGGACGGCATGAGCCTGGGCACCGGCGTGGTGATGTCGGAGGACGGGTATATCATCACCAACAGCCACGTCATTGAGGGATGCGGCGCCGTGGATGTGGTGCTCCAGGATGAGCGGGTGTTCCAGGCCCTGCTGGTGGGACAGGATGCACAGAGCGATCTGGCGGTGCTGAAGATCGACTGCGCCGGCCTGATGCCCGCCCAGTTCGGTGACTCCACCCTTCTGGAGGTGGGGGACACGGTGGCGGCCATCGGCAATCCGCTGGGGGAGGAGCTGCGGGGCACCATGACCGACGGCATCATCTCCGCCATCAACCGGGATGTGAACGTGGACGGGTACACCATGGTGCTGCTCCAGACCACCGCCGCCCTCAACTCGGGCAACTCTGGCGGGGCGCTCATCAACGACCGGGGACAGGTGGTTGGCATTACCAACCTGAAAATGCGGGCCTATGACAACACGGTAGAGGGCCTGGGCTTCGCCATTCCCACCACCACGGTCAAGACGGTGGTGGACGCCCTCATCGCCCACGGGCGGGTGGAGGGCCGGCCCACCATCGGCATCACCGGCTATACCGTGACGGAGGAGCTGGCGGAGGAGTACGGGTGCCCCCGGGGGGTGGCGGTACAGAGCGTCCGGGGGGGCTCCGACGCCCAACGGCAGGGCGTCCTGCCCAACGACGTGGTCGTGGCGGTCAACGGCGAGACGATCACCGACATGGACCAGCTCCAGGCGATCAAGGAGGGGCTGGCGGTGGGGGACGTGCTCACCTTCCGCCTCTGGCGCGGCGGCCACTACCTGGAGCGGGACGTGGCCCTGGTGGACCAGTACACGCTGGAGGAGTAGATAAAAAAAGAGCGCCCCGTCCTGGGGCGCCCAAGAGAGATGTGTGCGGGAGAATGGAAGAATCGCGGGTTGGAATTACACTCGCCTATTGGATAAGCTGTGCTCTTATCATACCATGATTTCCATAAAATGTCAAATAGAACTTTTGTCGAAAGGCGGCGAATGGCTAATGCTGATTCTCAACGGGGTAGTTCACCCCATGGACGGGCCGGTGATTCCCCGCGGCTTCGTGGCTTTTGAGGGGGAGAAGCTCACCGCCGTAGGGCCCATGGAGGCCCTGCCCGCCGGGGCGGAGGGCCCCGTGCTGGATGCGGAGGGGGGGCATATCCTGCCCGGCTTTATCGACGCCCACTGCCACCTGGGCCTGTTCGGGGATGCCCTGGGCTTTGAGGCGGACGACGGAAACGAGTCCACCGACCCCTGTACCCCCCAGCTCCGGGCCGTCGACGGGGTGAATCCCCTGGACCGGGGCTTCCGGGAGGCACGGGAGGGGGGCGTGACCACGGTGCTCACCGGCCCCGGCTCGGCCAACCCCATCGCCGGGCAGTTCCTGGCCCTCAAGACCGACGGCCGCTGGGTGGACGAGATGGTGCTCAAGGCCCCCGCCGCCATGAAGTTTGCCCTGGGGGAAAATCCCAAGTCGGTCTACAACGACCGGAAGGAGACGCCGGTGACCCGTATGGCCACCGCGGCCCTCATCCGGGAGCACCTGGCCAAAGCCCAGGAGTACCAGGACAAGCAGGCCAAGGCGGACGGAGATCCCGACCAGGACATGCCCGATTACGACGCCAAGCTGGAGGCGCTGGTGCCGGTGGTGGCGGGAGAGCTGCCCGCCCACTTCCACGCCCACCGGGCCGACGACATCGCTACCGCCGTGCGCCTCAGCCGGGAGTTCGGGCTGAAGCTGGTGGTGGTTCACGGCACGGAGGGCTATCTGGTGCCCGGGCTGCTGGCGGAGGCGGGGGTGCCGGTCATCACCGGGCCCTGCCTCACCGACCGCTCCAAGCCGGAGCTGGTGGGCCAGACCTTGGACAACCCGGCCCTGCTCCACCGGGCGGGGGTGAAGATCGCCATCTGCACCGACCACCCGGAAACGCCCATCCAGTACCTCCCCCTCTGCGCGGCCATGGCCGTGCGGGGGGGCCTGGACCCGGAGGAGGCCCTGGCGGCCATCACCAGCAGCGCCGCCGAGATTGCGGGCCTCTCCAAGCGGGTGGGCACCCTCACCCCCGGCAAGGACGCCGACGTGGTGGTGACCAGCGGCCACCCCTTTGACTGGAACGGCAGCATCCGGGCCGTCTTTCTCAACGGCCGGCGGGTCAAATAATCAGCCTGGGCCCTGTCCGTATGGACAGGGCCCAGGCTGTACCTTACAGGAAAATGTACTTGAGCAGAAAGACCAGGGCCAGTACCGCCAGCACGGGGCTGACCTTCTTCCGGCTCTCCGCGCCGGTAAAGAGGTGGACGGCCACATAGGAGATGGTGCCCACGGCAATGCCCTCGGAGATGGAGTAGCAGAAGGGCATGGCCACCATGGTCAGATAGGCGGGAAGGCTCTCCCGCCAGTCCGCCGGGTCCAGCGCCCGGAGACTGCCGAGCATGCTCAGTCCCACGATGACCAGCGCCGGAGCGGTGGCAAAGCCGGGCACCGCCAGAAACAGGGGAGAGAGGAAGAGGGACAGGAGAAACATCAGGGCCGTGACCACGCTGGTGAGGCCGGTGCGGCCGCCGGCGGCGATGCCCGCCGCGCTCTCGGCAAAGGTCGTGGTGGTGGAGGTGCCCAGCACCGCGCCCACGGAGGTGCCCACCGCGTCGGAGAGCAGCGCGCCCCGGATGCGGGGCAGGCGTCCGTTCTCATCCAGCATGTGCCCCTGGGAGGCCATGCCGATAATGCCGCCCAGGGTGTCGAATACATCTACAAAGAGGAAGGAGAGCACCACTGTCAGAAAATTGAGGGTGAACAGCCCAGTGAAGTCCATCTGCATAAAGGTGGGAGCCAGGCTGGGGACGGCCAGACCAGCGGAGAAGTCGGGCAGGACGCTGGCCATGCCCAGCTCGGCGTTGGGGACATAGAGGCCGGTGAGCTGACAGAGGATGGCCGCCCCCCACACGGCCAGGATGCCCAGCAGCAGGGCGCCCCTCACCCTGCGGATAGTGAGGATGGCGGTGAGGAGGATTCCGGCGAAGGCCAGCACCGCCCCCAGGCCCACGGAACGTATCTCCCCGGAGGCGATGGCCTCCCGGAAGGGGTAGACCGACAGCATGGTGGAGGGGTCGGCCACGATCAGCTTGGAGTTCTGAAGGCCGATGAAGAGGATGAACAGGCCGATGCCCCAGGTGACGCCCAGCTTTAGAGGCCGGGGGATGGAGTTGAAGATGGCCTCCCGCACCGAAGTGACGGAGAGGACAATGAAGAGCAGGCCCTCCAGGAAGACCGCAGCCAGGGCCATCTGCCAGGAGTAGCCCTGCTTGATGACCACGGTGTAGGCGAAGTAGGCGTTCAGCCCCATGCCCGGGGCCAGGGCGAAGGGATAGTTGGAGAGCAGGGCCATGAGCAGGGTAGCGGCGCAGGCGGCCAGAGCGGAGGCGGTAAAGACCGCGCCCCGGTCCATGCCGGCGGCGCCCAGAATGGCCGGGTTGACCGCCAGGATATACGCCATGGTGACAAAGGTGGTCAGGCCGGCGAAGCACTCCCGGCGGACCGTGGTGCCGTTCTCCTTCAGATGAAAGAGCCGGTCGGCAAGTACAGATTTCACACCAACACCTCACAATAGAACAACTTGTGACACAACATTCCTTATTATAGGAAATTCATGGACACCTGTAAAGAGTAAAAAAGAGCGGAAGGGCCGCGCCCTTCCGCTCTTTTTTGTTTGTATCCCCCTCAGGCGCGGGCCATGTGGGCCGCACGGTTGCGCTGCTGGATCTCCAGCATCCGCATGGCGTAGAGGGAGTCGGTGATCACCTTCAGAGGCTTGGAGTAGTCCAGCGCGAAAAGCCCCAAAAACGAGCGGGCATCCACCCGGATGGAGTCGTCTTCATTGGCAATATATACGGGCTTATCCGCCTGAACGGCCAGCCGCTGCAGCTCTGCAAGCTCAGAGATGGAATCAAACTTCAATTCCAGTACCATAAATCATACCTCCTTTATGGGCTGTTTAAAGTATAGTATGGGCATGGGAATAAAACAATAGGCAGACTCACCGAAATCAGAGGTGGGTGGACAAGAAAATGCGTACAAAAACGATGTGTCAACTGATTAAGGGTAAAAACCGGGTGGGTTTTCGTAAAAAAATAACAAGAAAAGGCATCTTAAGTGGAGGGAAAGGAAATTAACACGCGGTTAAACTCAAAAAGAAATTATTGACATATGCCAAAAACGTGTTATAATAAATGGCATAAGCCGGAAACGGAGGAGACGCTATGCCCAGACCCAAAAAATACAGACGCATCTGTGCCCTGCCCCGATGCAGCAGCTTCGGCCCCCTGGAGGGGGCGGCGGACGGCCGGGTGGAGATGGCGGTGGAGGAGTACGAGGCCATCCGCCTCATCGACCTGCTGGGCTGCACCCAGGAGGAGTGCGCCGCCCAGATGGGGGTGGCCCGCTCCACGGTGCAGCAGGTGTACGACACCGCCCGGCGCAGGCTGGCCCAGGCCCTGGTGGAGGGGAGGCGCCTGCACATCTCCGGCGGAGACTATGTGCTCTGTCCCCGGGGAGAGGAGTGTCCCGGCCGGGACTGCGCCCGGCGGGATTGCGGTATGGGACGCTGTGGCTGCGGCGCGTGCCTGCGGTCCAAGGAGAATTAGGAGGTTATGAAAATGAAAATCGCGGTTACCTATGAAAACGGACAGGTTTTTCAGCACTTCGGCCATACGGAGCAGTTCAAAATCTACGAGGCGGCGGAGGGCAAGGTGGTCTCCGCCCGGGTGGTGGAGACAGGCGGCTCCGGCCATGGTGCCCTGGCGGGTTTCCTGCGGGGACTTGGAGTGGACACCCTGATCTGCGGCGGCATCGGCGGCGGCGCCCGCAGCGCCCTGGCTGAGGCGGGGATTCAGCTCTACCCCGGTGCGTCCGGCAGTGCGGACGCCCAGGTGGAGGCCCTGCTGGCTGGCAGCCTGGCCTACGATCCCAACACCGTATGCAGCCACCACGACCACGGTGAGGGGCATACCTGCGGACACCATCACGAGGGCGGTCACACCTGCGGCGGCCATGACCACGGCTGCGGACATCACGGCTGATTGGGCATAGAACCAAAAAATTCATAAAATAAGCTGTGACAATTGGGAAACTTCGTGGTATAATCAAAGCAAGGAGGCCGGGCCTCCCGGTCTCCGGACCATAACCCTCTCCGGAGGGTGGAAGGAGCTGAAAACTATGAAGTTCGTGTTCACAGACAAAAAGGTCAACCTGCCCAACAAGGTCCACGCCTATGCGGAGAAAAAGGTGGGTAAATTAGACCGTTATTTTAAGGCGGACGCGGAGGCCGCCATCGTCTTCAGCGTGGAGAAGGACCGGAACAACGTGGAGCTCACCGTGCGCTCCGGCAGCACGATCATCCGCGTGTCTGAGAGTACCTCCGATATGTTTGCTACCATCGACGCGGCGGTCTCCTCGGTAGAGCGCCAGCTTCGCAAAAATAAGGCCCGCTTGGAGAAGCGGCTGCGCCAGGATGCATTCGTCCGAACCGTGGATGCCGAAGAGGTTTCCTCCTTTGCCCCTGAGGAGGAAGAGGAGGAATTCCGGATTGTCCGCACCAAGCGATTCCCCATCAAGCACATGACGGTGGAGGAGGCGGTGCTCCAGATGAACCTGGTGGATCACACCTTCTTTGCCTTCAAGAACGCGGATGACGACGGAGCTTTTGCCGTGGTCTACAAGCGCAATGACGGCGGCTACGGCCTGATCGAGGACGATACCTGACCGAGGAAAACGGGGGCCCCGCCGCGCGGCCGCCGTTTTTAACATCCCCTTGACAATGGGGGATGATTTGCTATAATAGGGATGCTTGCTCGGAGGGCAACTCATTCAGTGGAAATGAGGAGCCGGATAAGGCACGGACTGAGAAGTCCGCACCTTGTCCGGCTTTTTTGCTGTGCAAACGCATAGCAGACCTGGCCATGTACCCGCTTACAGCGGCACGGCCATGGGATGACAGCGCGTGGGCCGGGACGGCCCACATGCGCAAAAACTTCATGCACCCAGGCCCTTGCATCGTTTTGTGGTGTGTTCTGTGTGCATGAAGCCCTATGCCGGAGGAGCGAAGCTCATTGGGAGAAAACGGAGGATAGAATCACATGAAACGAACGAACCGACTGACGGAGGGGAACATCCTACACACCCTCATCCGCTTTGCCGTTCCGGTCTTTTTCACGCTGTTTCTTCAGGCGCTGTACGGCGGCGTGGACCTGCTGGTGGTGGGGCAGTTTGCCGCCACCGCCGATGTCTCCGGCGTCGCCACCGGAAGCATGCTCATGTCCACCGTGACCATGGTGATCACCGGCCTGTCCATGGGCATCACCATTCTGGTGGGCGAGCGCATCGGGCGGGGTGAGCCGGACGAGGCCGGAAGGGCCATCGGCGGCGGCATCTGCCTGTTCGCGGTGTTCGGGGTGCTGCTGATGGTGGTACTGCTGGCCGGAGCCGAGACCCTTGCCCGCCTTTTGCACGCGCCAGAGGAGGCCTTTGCCGAAACGGTGGAGTACATCCGCATCTGCGGCGGCGGCAGCCTGTTCATCGTGGCCTACAACGTGCTGGGGGCGGTGTTCCGGGGCATCGGTGACGCCCGGACGCCGCTGTTCACGGTGATGCTGGCCTGTGTGATCAACATCGGGGGCGACCTGCTGCTGGTGGAGGGCTTTCACCTGGGCGCGGCCGGCGCCGCCCTGGCCACGGTGGCCGCCCAGGCGGTCAGCGTGGTGGTCTCCCTGGCGGTTATCCGCCGCCGGAAGGACCGGCTGCCCTCCCACTTCTCCCGCCGGAGCGTCCGCTTTGACGGGCGCATCATCGCGCTGGAGCTGAGGCTGGGCCTGCCGGTGGCCCTGCAGGAGCTGCTGGTGGGCACCTCCTTCCTGGTGATCCAGACCATCGTGAACACCTTCGGCGTCACGGCCTCCGCCGGCGTGGGCGTGGCGGAAAAGGTGTGCGTGTTCCTCATGCTGGTGCCCTCGGCCTATATGCACTCCATGTCCGCCTTTGTAGCCCAGAACATGGGGGCCGGCCAGCCCCGCCGGGCCAAGCGGGCGCTGGGCTACGGTATCCTGACCGCTTTCGCCGCCGGACTGGTGATGGCCTGGCTGGCCTTTTTCCACGGCGACACCCTGTCCCTGCTGTTTGCCAAGGACGCGGCGGTGGCTGCCGCGTCCCACAGCTATCTCAAGGCCTACGCCATCGACTGCATGCTAACCCCCTTCCTGTTCTGCTTCATGGGCTACTACAACGGCTGTGAGAAGACCCTCTTTGTCATGATTCAGGGGATCATCGGCGCCTTCGGCGTGCGCATCCCCATCGCCTATCTGGTCAGCCGAATCCCCGGGGCCACCCTGTTCCAGATTGGGCTGGGCACCCCCGCCTCCAGCACGGTGCAGATTGTCCTGTGTCTGGCGATGTTCCTCTACCTGGAGCGCCGCCAGCGCCGGGAGGCCCTGTGCGGGGCGGTTACTGGGCCATAAACCGGGCCAGAAATTCCCGGGTTCTGGGCTGGCTGGGGGACGAGAAGAAGGCGTCGGGGGCGCCTGACTCACAGATCCGGCCGTCAGCCATGAAAACCACCTGGCTGCTCACGTCGCGGGCAAAGGCCATCTCGTGGGTGACCACCAGCATGGTCATGCCGCTGGCGGCCAGCGCCCGCATGACGGCCAGCACCTCTCCTACCATCTCGGGGTCCAGGGCGGAGGTGGGCTCGTCGAAGAGGAGCACCTCCGGCTCCATGGCCAGGGCGCGGGCAATGGCCACCCGCTGCTTCTGGCCGCCGGAGAGCTGCCTGGGCCTGGCATTGATGTAGGGCGCCATGCCCACCTGCTCCAGGTAGCGCAGGGCCCTGGCCCGCGCCTCCTCACGGCTCCGGCGGAGCACCTTTACCGGTCCCGCCATGCAGTTCTCCAGCACGTTCATATTGGAAAAGAGGTTGAAAGACTGAAAGACCATCCCCACCCGGGTCCGGTAAGCGGAGGCGTCCGTCCCCCGGCCGGTGATGGACCGGCTGTGGAAGCGGACCTCCCCCTGATTGGGGCGCTCCAGCAGGTTGATGCACCGCAGCAGGGTGGACTTGCCGGAGCCGGAGGAGCCCAGAATACTGGTGACATCGCCGGGGTGGACAGTGAAGTTCACATCCCGGAGGACCTGGTGCGTCCCAAAGGACTTGGAGAGGTGGCACACCTCCAGAATGGGTTCCAAGGTCATGTCAGCGCCCCCCCTTCGTCCTGGGGGCGGGTCCGGCGGCGGTAGGTGCCGGCGGTCATGGTCAGGGCGTCGGCCTGGACCAGCTCGTAGCTGCTCTCCCCGTCCATCCGCCGCTCCGCCAGCCGCAGCAGGGCGGAGGCCGCCAGCGTCATGCAAAGGTAGCCCAGCATCTCGATGGCCGCGGAGGGGAAGTACATGGGGTTGACGCCGGTGATGTAGCGGTGGGCGGCGAAGAACTCGGTGAAGCCGATGATAAACATCACCGAGGTGTCCTTGACGTTGATGATGAAGTTATTGCCGATCTGGGGCATGATATTGCGCAGGGCCTGGGGGAGGATGACGTTCACCATGGTCTGTACGTGGCTCATGCCGATAGCTTTGGCCCCCTCGGTCTGGCCGGGGTCAACGGAGAGGATGCCGCCGCGGACCGACTCGGCCATGTAGGCGCCGGTATTGATGGAGACCACCAGAAGGGCGGCGGCCCAGACGTTGTCAAAGCGCATGGCGTTGTTGGTGAAGTAGGGCAGGCCGTAGTAGAGGAACACAGCCTGGAGCACCATGGGGGTGCCCCGAAAGACCTCCACATAGATACGGATCACGGCCCGGAGCAGCCATAGCAGGACTCGCCGGGGCAGGCGGTCCTGTGGGTGGATGGGGATGGTGTTGAGCAGGCCGCAGGCCAGGCCGATCAGGCAGCCGAGGACGGTGGCCGCCACGGCCAGAAGCAGGGTGTTCACCACGCCGCTCAGGTAGAGGGGGGCGTACCTGGCCCACAGGAGCGCCATGTCCTGTCCGAGTGCGAGAACGCGTTCCATGGCTTACACCTCGGGCTGGACGGCTATGGCCTGGTCCATCAGGGTGTTGAAGTCGTCGGCGGTCATCCCGTCCAGTACGGCGTTTATGGCGTCCAGCAGTTCGGTGCTGCCCTTGGCCACGGACATGCCGATGTTCACGTTTTCGGCCCGCTCCGCCTCAGAGGCAAACTGGAAGTCGCCTTCGGTGCCGGCGAAGTTGAGCACGATGAGGTCAGAGTCGTTTGCTGCTGCGGCGGTGGCGGTGGGCAGGTCGGTGCAGACGAAGTCCACCGCGCCGGTCTGGAGCTGCATGACCATGGCGGGGGCGGTCTCCGCGGCGGTCTGGATCTGGGCATCGGGGATCTGGGGCAGACAGGTGTCGTACCAGATGGTGCCCGACTGGGCGGTGCAGCGGCCGCCCGCCAGGTCGGCGATGCCTTGGGCGGCGGCGTAGGCGCTGCCGGCGGTGGTGAGGCAGACGATGTCGGCGTAGTAGTAGGGGCCCGCCATGTCCACCTGGGCCATACGGTCGGCGGTCATGGATTGGCCCGCGATGGCCACGTCGATGGTGCCGCTCTGGAGGGCGGGGATGAGGGAATCCCAGGCGGTGGAAACCACCTCCAGCTCCCAGCCGTTGGCGTCACAGATGCGCTGGGCGATCATCACATCATAGCCGTTGGCATAGGCCCCCGGCACGTTGGAGACGGGCACCGCGCCGTTGGAGTCGTCCATCTGGGTCCAGTTGTAGGGGGCATAGGCGCACTCCATGCCCACCGTGAGCACGCCGTCCTCCACGCCGCCGGACGGTGCGCCGGATGCGGCGGGGGGCGTGGATGCGGCCGGGGCGGGGCTCTGAGCGGTTCCGCCGCCGGAGCCGCAGGCGGCCAGAGTGAGGGAGAGAGAAGCGGTGAGGGACAGGGCGGCGAGGGTGTTTCGATTCATGTTTGTTTCCTCCAGTCTAGTTTTTCGGCGCTTTTTTAACAAAAAAAGCGCCATGAACCTTCCTGGTGGAAGCGTTCATGGCGACAAAGAGCGTCGAAAACCGGCCTCCCTCGGGCGCGGCGGTACCGGGGAGCGGCAGTACCGGCTCCAGGGCATGCGGGCAGAGGGAAGCACAGCGACGAAAGCCCTTGGCCTCAATGATAGCGCTCCACACAGATGATATGTGGCAGTCCGTGAGATGTTATCCCAACGGCCCAGGCAACCGGTCCTCCAGGCAGGGGACCGGCCCTTCGGCGGAAGGGCCCTTTCTCCGGCGGGGTGCTCTGCCCCATTGCAGGGTATGCCGGATACTCTTGCGATTCCGCGCCTCTATCATTGCAGCGGGGGTAATCCGCAACAACTGGTTCTTGCGGTTTATTATAGGCGTGCCCGCCGCCCGGCGTCAAGGGAAAAGATCACCGCATCTCGTCCTGTGAAATCAAAAAAGATTGGAAAAAGCGACAAACATTTTGAATTTACTCCAGGGGATAGACCTGCCAAGGTGTGGGGGAGGGGATGGGAACGGGAACCACCACCCCGCCGCCGGCCTCCCCTTCCGCCGGAGGCTCGTGCCCTGTTATGGGATGAATTCTGGCGTTCAGATGCTCTGTGGTGAAGCCGCTGTCGGCACCGGTGCCGTACCACGCCAGCACCTCGGTCAGCCAGGTGGACTGTCCGGCATCGGGGGAGAGGTATTCAAAGGAGACGCCGGTGCCGCCCGCCAGGAAGTCGGCGGCGCAGGTAGTCAGCGTCCGGCCGTCAGACTGGCCGCGGAAGGAGGCCGTGGTGACGGGAATGCCGTTGACCGCCTGGGTAGCGGCCTCCTGATACACCACACTGCGGGGGGGGAGCCGGCCGGGGGAGAGGGCGAGCCGCAGGCGGTCGTCCCCGCGCACACCGGTGATCACCACCTGCAATACATCTCCCTTCTCGTTGTAAAAAACTTGGCCGTCCAGTCCATAGCCCTCCCACAGCAGGGACCAGGGAACCTCCCCCGTCCCCCCCAGAGCGGTGATGATCTCCTGGGCGGTCAGCTTCTCCTCAAAGGAACTCACACCCCAATCCCGGTCCGTCAACCGGGGAGAGAAATCAGTGCAGTCGGGGAAATTTAGGGCGGGTATGTCGAAGAAGTTGTGGGCCTCCCCTTCGGCAAAGGGCCCGGGGCCCACAGTGAGGGTGTGCTCCCAAGCGGGAGAAGATGCAGCCGGGGCGGGGGTGGC
>NZ_CAXSQB010000059.1:0-20444 GCF_964239415.1 Clostridium sp. ATCC BAA-442
CACCTGGCTGGCATGCAGGACTCCGAGTGCATCATCGCGGTGAACAAGAACGAGTCCGCCCCCATCTTCGACGTGGCTTCTTACGGCATCGTGGGCGACCTCTACAAGGTCACCCCCATGCTCATCGAGGCCATCCGCGCCGCCAAGGCCGCGAAGTAAGAGGCACATTGCGCCACCAATACAGCGGAGGCCCTCCCCGGAGGGCCTCCGCTTTCTATCACAGCGGGGGAGGGGTTCCATAGCGGAGCGGAACGCAAAACTGATTCTCATGGTGGGTGTGCTGGGCGTCTCCGCCTCGGCCATTCTGGTGCGGTTTTCCCAGGCGCCGTCCGGGGTGACCGCAGCCTACCGCCTGGGCTGGACGGTGCTCCTGTTGCTTCCGGTAGTGCTCCTGCGGTGCCGTGCGGAACTGAGGCGGGTGACGGCGCGGGATTTGGTCCTGTGCGGGGCCAGCGGCGTTCTGCTTGCACTCCACTTCCTCACATGGTTTGAGTCCCTTAAGCGTACCAGCGTGGCCTCCTCCACGGTGCTGGTGAGCACCGAGGTGATTTTCACCGCCCTGGGCTTCGCCCTGTTCCTGCATGGAAAAATCCCACGGCTGGGGGTGTGGGCCATTCTCCTGGCCTTTGGGGGCAGCGCCCTGCTGGCCCTCTCCGGAGGCGGCGGGGCAGGGGAGCTGTCCGGCAACCTGCTGGCCCTGGCTGCGGCCTCGGCCGCCGCCGTCTATACCCTCATCGGACGGATACAGCGGGGCCATCTGTCTACCACGGTCTACACCTTTCTGACCTATCTGGCCTGCTTTCTCACCCTGCTGTTGGGCACCGCCGCGGCGGGGACGCCCCTGACGGGCTACGGCGGCCGGGAGTGGCTCATCGGTCTGGCGTTGGCGGTGCTGTGCACTCTCCTGGGACACAGCCTGTTTAGCTGGTGCCTCAAGTACCTGTCCCCATCCTACGTGTCCGCCGCAAAGCTGTGTGAGCCGGTCTTCTCCTCCCTGGCGGCCATCCCACTGTTCGGAGAGGTGCCCGGTCCACTCCAGCTTGCCGGAGGCGCGGCGGTGCTGGGAGCTGTCCTCCTCTACACCTGGGCGGAGCGTGAAAAAACTCCTGCCGGATGAGTCCGGCAGGAGTTTTTTCAGTCGTTAGGCGCCGAGGGCGGCCACGATAAAGGGCTTGAACTTGTCCCAGTAGCCCATGATGAAGATGATGAGCACAATGACGGGCAGGACGTACTTGAAGTAGAGGCGGAACTGGGCGGGGAAGCGGACGCCTCTGCCCTGGTTTGCTTCTTCCAGGAAGTGGTCGTAGCCCCAGCCATACTTTTTGGATATACAGCAGAACAGCAGGTAGATCATGGAGCCGATGGGGAGCAGGTTGTTGCTCACCAGGAAATCCTCCCAGTCCATAATGCCCATGCCCAGGGCCTTCACGCCGCTCCACAGGTTGTTGCCCAGCAGACAGGGCAGGCTCAGCAGGAAGATGAGCACCAGATTGGCCAGTACCGCCCTGCCACGGGAGATACCGAAGCGGTCCATCCAGCAGGCGAGGATATTCTCAAACACGGCGGTTACGGTGGACAGGGCGGCAAAGAACAGGAAAACGAAAAACAGCGCGCCCCAGAGCTGGCCGCCCGGCATGGCGTTGAACACATTGGGCAGGGTCACAAAGATCAGGCTGGGGCCCTGGCCGGGGTTGACGCCGAAAGCGAAGGCGGAGGGGAAGATGATCAGGCCGGAGACAAAGGCAACGCAGGTGTCCAGAACGCCCACGTTGATGGCCTCGCCGAACAGGCGGCGCTCCTTGCCGATGTAGCTGCCGAAAATGGCCATGGCGCCAATACCCAGGCTGAGGGTGAAGAAGGCCTGTCCCATGGCGTCATAGATGGCGCGGAACAGCCGAAAGCTGCCGTCGGCATCGTACATCAGGTTGTGGAAGTTGGGCACCAGGTAGAACTTCACGCCCTCCATGGCACCGGGAAGGGTAAGGGCGCGGACGGCCAGCACTACCAGCAGGGCCAGCAGGCAGAGCATCATGGCCTTGTTGACCTTCTCCACGCCGTTTTTCAGGCCGCGGCTGCAGATCAGCATACCCAGCACCACCACGATGCCCATGAACAGAAGCTGAATTCCTACGTTGCCCTGCATGGCGCCGAAAGCGTTTTCCACACCGGCGGCATCCAGGCCCCGGAATTCGCCGGCAGCCACCTTGAAGAAGTAAAGCAGCAGCCAGCCGGCGATGGTGGTGTAGAACATCATCAGCAGGTAATTGCCCGCCATGCCGAACCAGCCGTACCAGTGCCACTTGCTCCCCTTGGGCTCCAGGACCTGAAAGGAGGCCAGGATGCTCTTCCGGCTGGCCCGGCCCACGGAAAACTCCATGGCCATGATGGGCAGGCCCATGATGACCAGGAACAGCAGATAGATCAGCACAAAGGCCGCGCCGCCGTACTGCCCCACGATGTAGGGGAACCGCCAGACGTTGCCCAGGCCGATGGCGCACCCGGCGGAGATGAGCACAAAGCCCAGCCGGGACGCAAAGGTCTCTCTCTCTTTCACAATTGCATACCCTCCTTGGATCAGCCGCCACACGCGCAGCATTACACACATAATAGCGGATTTTGGAAGGTATGTCAATCAAAAGCGGCGCGTAACCCTTGTGTCATGGCGGAACGGGTACTTTTAAAGCCAATCAAGAACCACGTCCCGCAGGGTGACGGGGGAGACGCAGTTGCGCCGGAGGAGCTCCAGAAGCTGGTCAATGCGCTCCACGCTGACCGTGATGTTGGGCACCGATGCCTCCTCTCCGTCCGGTCCTGCCACCTTAACTCCATAGCTCTCGCAGGACAGGCCGCCGCCCAGCTCCATCTCGTCCACCAGAATGTAATACTGGAAGGAGTGTGCAGTGCCGTCCTCCTCTTCCCCCGTACAGGTATCGACTAATAGTTCCCTCATCTTGTATCTGCTCCCTTCTTCTTTGATCCGTAAGACCATTATATTGTATTTTCCAGCATTTGTAAAGGAGCGATCACCGCAGGTTTCGACACGGGAGGGCGGTTATGTCACCCGCAGAGAGGACTTCTGTCAACGAAAGCGCGAAGAAGGGGAGAGAACGGCGAGAATGGTCGAATTTGAGGGAGTGAATGTGGAAAGAAAAGAGGCGTCCGCCGGCAGCGGACGCCTCTTTGTGGAAAAAAGGGGCTAGGAGAGGGGAAAAGCCGCCTCCACGGCCTCGGAAATGGCCTCGGCAAAGGTGGGATGGGGGCGCACCGGGCGGAGCAGCTGCTCCGCCGTCAGCTCCAGCGTGACCGCCAAGGCGAGCTCGGAGATCAGATCGGTGGCCCGGTAACAGCACAACTGAGCCCCCAGCAGGGCGCGGCTCTCCCGGTGAAATACCAGCTTGACAAAGCCCCGCTTTTCCCCCTCGATGAGGGTACGGGCGTTGCCCCCCAGCACACACTTGACGGCGGCACAGGGGATGCCCCGGGCCCTGGCCTCGTCGGCGGTGAGTCCCACCTGGGCCAGCTCTGGGCTGGTGTAGACGCAGGCGGGGATGGGGGCCACTCCGCGGAGGGGGGCGCGGCCCAGCAGGAGGTCGGCCACAAAGCGCCCCTCCGCCTCCGCCTTGTGGGCCAGCATGGCCCCGCCGATGGCGTCCCCGATGGCGTAAATGGAGGGGATGGAGGTGCGGAACTGTCCGTCCACCCGGAGGAACCCCCGCTCCAGCTCCGGCAGGAGGTCCCCGGCAAAGAGGCCGCCGGTGGCGGGCCGCCGCCCGGTGGCCACCAGAACGGCGTCGGCCTCCAGCCGGTACGCCTCCCCCCGGTGGGTGAAGGCGACGGCAGGGCCGGGGGCGACGCCGGTGACGCCGGCTCCGGTGAACACCTCCACCCCGTCCTGCCTGAGCTGCGCGGCCAGACTCTGGCCCAGCTCCCGCTCCAGGGTGGGCAGGAGGCGGGGGGCCGCCTCCAGGATGGTGACGCGGGCGCCTGCGGCGGCCCAGACACACGCCAGCTCCACCCCGATCACTCCGCCGCCGATGATGGCCAGACGGTCCAGGGGACGCAGATCGGACAGCAGGCCGTCGCTGGTGACTACACCGGGTGTGTCCAGGCCGGGGATGGGGGGCAGGGCGGGCTCGGAACCCGCGGCGACCAGGATGTGGGCCGCCTCGTAGGCCGCGCCCCCCGCCTCCACCGTGTGGGGGCCGGTGACCACCGCCCGGTAAGGGATGAGTTCCACCCCGGCGGCCCGGAGCTGCTTCTCCTGGCCGGCGCGGAGGGTGGACACCACCCGCTCCACCTCTGCGGCCAGGGCGGGCCAGTCACAGCCCGGTCCCGCCCCGTGGAGGAGGGCCTTGGTGGGGACGCACCCCCGGTTGAGGCAGGTGCCCCCCACCTGGCGGGGCTCAAAGAGGGCCACGGACAGGCCGCCCTCCGCCGATGACAATCAGCTCATACACGGCTCAGCCCTCCGGGAAGGCGTACCGCACCACCGGGCGGCGGGCGGCGGCGGTCTCGTCGGGGCGGCCCACAGGCGTGCTCGCCGGGGCGGCGTGGAGGGCCTCCGGCTCCTCCTTCGCCCGGCGCAGAATCTCCGCCAGCACCGCCGCCGCCTCGTCCAGCGTCTCGGGGGACTCGGTCTCGGTAGGCTCGAACATCAGCGCCTCGTGGACGATCAGGGGGAAATACATGGTGGGCGGGTGGATGCCCGCGTCCAGCATGGACTTGGCCACGTCCAGGGCGGATACCCCCGTCTCCTTTTTCAGCTCCTCCAGGGTGAGCACAAACTCGTGCATGCACAGGCCGGGGAAGGCGGCGGTATAGCCCGCCTTCTCTAGCTTCCTTTTGAGATAGTTGGCGTTGAGCACCGCCGTGTGGGCGGCCTCGGCCACGCCGGTGTTTCCCAGCCGCAGCAGGTAGGCCAGGGCCTTGACGACCACCAGGAAGTTGGCGTGGAAGGCCCGCACCTGGCCGATGGAGTGCTCTCCGCCGTTGCGGCACAGGGCGGAGCCGGGCAGGAAGGGGGCCAGAAAGGCCTTGCACCCCACCGGGCCGCTGCCCGGGCCGCCGCCGCCGTGGGGGGTGGCGAAGGTCTTGTGGAGGTTGAGGTGGCACACGTCGAAGCCCATGTCGCCCGGCCGGGCCACCCCCATGATGGCGTTGAGGTTGGCCCCGTCGTAGTAGACGAGGCCCCCGGCGGCGTGGACGAGAGCGGTGAGCTCCAGGATGTCTTTCTCAAAGAGCCCCACGGTGTTGGGATTGGTGAGCATCAGCCCCGCCGTGTCGGGGCCGCAGGCGGCCCGCAGGGCCTCCAGATCCACCAGCCCCTCGGGGGTGGAGGGGATGTTTTTGACGGTGAAGCCCGCCATGGCGGCGGAGGCCGGGTTGGTGCCGTGGGCGGAGTCGGGCACCAGGATCACCGTGCGGCCCGTGTCCCCCCGGCTGTGGTGGTAGGCCTTGATGAGCAGCAGGCCCAGGAATTCCCCGTGGGCTCCTGCGGCGGGCTGGAGGGTGACGGCATCCATGCCGGTGATCTCACAGAGCAGGTGCTCTGTCCGATTCAGGACGGCCTGAGCGCCCTGCACGGTGTGGGCGGGCTGGAGGGGGTGCAGGCCGGTAAAGCCGGGCAGGGCGGCGGCCTCCTCCCCCAGCTTGGGGTTGTACTTCATGGTACAGGAGCCCAGTGGGTAGAAGCCGTCGCACACGCCGAAGGCCCGGCGGGCGAGGGCCTGATAGTGGCGGGACAGGTCGCTCTCCCCCAGCTCCGGCAGGCGGGGGACCGTTTTCCGCCGGTACTTCTCCGGCAGGGGGGCGGCGGGCACGTCCAGAGACGGCAGAAGATCGTTCCCCCGGCCAGGGCGGCTGCGCTCAAAAATCAGCTTCATCTGTCCAGCACCTCCTTGACAATGGACACGGCCTCGTCCAGCTCGGCGCGGCTCTGCTTCTCCGTGGCGCACCACAGCAGCCCGCCCTCCACCGGCCAGCCCCCCAGGATGCCGCGCGCCTCCAGGGCGGAAAGCACCTTCTGGGGTTCGGGCAGATCGGTGACAAACTCGTGGAAGAAGGGGCCGGGGTAGCGCAGGGACACGCCGGGCAGCCGGCACAGCTCTGCGGCCAGGTAGTGGGCCTTAGCGTGGCACTGCTCGCCCACCTGCCGAAGCCCGTCCGGCCCCATGAGGGACAGGTAGACGGAGGCGGTGAGGGCGCACAGCGCCTCGTTGGAGCACACGTTGGACGAGGCCTTCTCCCGGCGGATGTGCTGCTCCCGGGCCTGCAGGGTGAGGACAAAGGCCCGCTCTCCCCGGCTGTCCCGGGTCTCTCCCACGATGCGGCCGGGCAGCCTGCGCATGAGGGACTGGGAGGCGGCCATGAAGCCCAGGTAGGGCCCGCCCCAGGACAGGGGGAGGCCCAGGGGCTGTCCCTCGCCCACGGCGATGTCCGCCCCGCAGGCGCCGGGGGACTCCAGCACCCCCAGGGCGGCGGGGTTGACCCCGACGATCAGTCTGGCCCCGGCGGCGTGTACCTGCGCGGCCAGGGCGGGCAGATCCTCAAGCTGGCCGAAGAAGTTGGGCTGCTGGACATAGACGCAGGCGGTGGTCTCATCCAGCAGTCCGGTGAGATTGGTGACGCCGTTTTCCGCCGGGGCCGCCGCCACCTCGGTACCCGCGCCGAAGCTGTAGGTCCGGATAGTGGAAATTACGTCCGGGTGGGCCGCGCTGGACACCACGGCCCTCGTCCGCTTCCGCTCCCGGCACATGGCCACCGCCTCCGCCGCGGCGGAGGCCCCGTCATACACCGAGGCGTTGGCCGCATCCAGGCCGGTGAGCTCACAGATCATGGTCTGGAACTCGAAGATGGACTGGAGCACCCCCTGGCTGATCTCCGCCTGATAGGGGGTATAGGCCGTGACGAACTCCTCCTTAGAGGCGATGCGGCTCACCGCCGCGGGGATGTAGTGGTCGTAAGCCCCGGCCCCCCGCAGGATGGTGCGGAAGCGGAGGTTCTGCTCCGCCAGGGCCTCCAGGGTGCGGCGGACCTCCAGCTCCGACTGGGGAGGGGGCAGGTTCAGGGGGGCGGTGAGGCGCACGGACTCCGGCACGTCCCGGTACAGCGCCTCCGGGCCGGACAGGCCCAGGGCGGCGTACTGGGCGGCCCGCTCCGCCGCCGCGGCGGGCAGATATCCGGCCATGTCAGCCCTCCTCCGCGGCACAGTGGGCCTCGTAGGCCGCCGCGTCCAGCAGCTCCTCCTCATCGGTCATCTGCTCCACCTGGATCAGCCAGGCCCCGTAGGGGTCCTCGTTCACCAGGGCGGGATTGTCCAGCAGCTCCTCGTTGACCGCCTTTACCACACCGGACACAGGGGAGAGCACGTCGGACACCGCCTTCACCGACTCCACATCGCCGAGGGCCTCCCCGGCGGTGACAGGGTCCCCCTCCTGGGGCAGGTTGACAAAGACGATATCCCCCAGGGCGTGCTGGGCGAAGTCGGTGAGGCCGACGGTGCAGACGCCGTCCTCCTCCTTGAGCCACTCGTGGGATTTGGTATAGCGCAGTTCCTCGGGAATGTTCATAGTAATAACCTCCTGTATAATTTAAAATTGTTTTTATAAAATGAGCTGGGAAGGGGCGGCAGCCGGCGTGGCCGGTTTACCCTTATCCCCGCCGGTAGAAGGGCGTTTTGACCACCTGGGCGTCCACCCGGCGGCCCCGCACGTCCACCTGGAGCGGGGTGCCCGGTTCCTTGTACGCCGCGTCCACCAGGGCCAGGGCCACCGCCTGCCCCACCCAGGGGCAGTGGGTGCCGGAGGTGACCACGCCCACCTGCCGCCCGCCGTCGTACACCGGGCAGCCCTCCCGGGCGATGCCGCGCCCGGTCATCTGGAGACCCACCCGGCGGCGGGACACGGGGCGGGCCCGCTCCAGGGCGGCCTTGCCGATGAAGTCGGGCTTCTCAAGCTTGACGAAGATGCCCAGCCCCGCCTCGTAGGGGTTGATGGAGGGAGAGAGCTCGTGGCCGTAGAGGGGCATGGCGGCCTCCAGCCGCAGGGTATCCCGGGCCCCCAGGCCGCAGGGGAGGGCCCCGGCGGCCGTCAGCGCGTCCCAAAGGGCGGGGGCGTCCGCCGGGGCGCAGTAGAGCTCAAAGCCGTCCTCGCCGGTGTACCCGGTGCGGGAGACCAGGCAGGGCCGGCCGTCCACCGTGCCGTGGAGCACGGCGGTGTAGTTCTTCGCCGGAAGGTCCGCCGTCAGGGTGCGCAGCAGCGCCTCCGCACCGGGCCCCTGGAGGGCGAGCTGGGCCGTCTGGTCGGAGAGATCCTCCAAAGTGCAGTCCCCGGCCAGGTGGGCGGTCATCCAATCCCGGTCCTTGGCGGTGTTGGAGGCGTTGACCACCGCCAGCCAGGCCGTGTCTGAGTAGCGGTAGACGATCAGATCGTCCACCACGCCTCCGTCCTCGTAGCACATGGGGGAATAGCGGGCCTGGCCGTCCGCCATGCCGGAAAAGTCGTTGGTCATGAGCCGGTTGAGGTTGGCCAGGGCATCGGGGCCCCGGAGGAGCAGCTCTCCCATGTGGCTGACGTCGAACAGGCCGCAGCCGGTGCGCACGGCCCTGTGCTCGGCGATGACGCCGGAGTACTGCACCGGCAGCAGCCATCCGGCAAAGGGAACCAGCTTGCCCCCCGCCGCCGTGTGGCGGTCGTAGAGCGGAGTTTTGCGTTCCATTTCCATGCCCTCCTTTAAAATTGGGGTCAAAAAAAGCGCATGGCAATGCTGCCATGCGCCTCTGTTCGGTTGCCTGAGAGTTTTGCCCCCGTCGGCGCGGACTGCGGTCCGCTTTCCAGAGCCTCGTCCGGGGCCGGTCCTTCTGCCTGAGAGATCACTGCGCTGCCCCTTCGGCGGCGGCGGTGTGCCGCGCTCTCCCCACCCCATCATCCGACCATATGAACTTCAGTAGGACTTCTATACTTTATAGTATACGGGACGGAGGGGAAAATGTCAACTACCTTCTGCCGGGGAGTGGAGGGCGGCCTCTCCCCGGTGCTTCCCCCGGCAGATAAGCTGGGTCATGGTGCCCATAGGGCAATACACACACCATGAGCGGGGTTTGAAAAGCACCATTGTGACCAGCCCCAGCACCGTAGAGGTGAGCATGACGCTGTAAAAGCCAAAGGCGAATTGGGCAACGCCGGGGGAAAAGAGGGTTCCATAGTAGGCCCAGTGCCAAGGCAGCCGGAACGTCCAAAGCAGAGTGACGGCCTGGCGCAGCTCCTGCGCGCCGGCAAAGACCAGATATGTGCTCCAGAGCATCTGGAAGAACATCAGCAGAAAAAAGCCCAAAAACCCGTAGCGGAACGCCTTGCTTTTCATCCACCGGGGAATATCGGCCCGCCGGGAGAGGCCGAAGCGTCCACCCAGCAGGCTGAACAACTGTCCCCGTCCACAAAAGCGGTTGCAGTAGCCCTTGTCCCCGCCCGCAAAGGCGATGACCAGAGGGATGAAAAAGCAGAGGAGGCCCAACCAGGTAAAGAGGATGTTGAAGAAGCCCAACACCAGATAGAGGAGAGAGGCGATCCAGAGGAAGTCATACCAGCGCTTTTTCATGGGCGATTCTCCTCCAGTGTAATTATGGTAGCCGGGCACTCCGCCGCGCACTTGCCGCAGCCGACGCATCGGTCTGCATCCACCCGGGCTGTGATACCGTTCCAGATTCGGATGGCGGAGAGGGGACAGACGCGGACACAGCAGCCGCAGGCCACGCAATCCGCCCCGATCTTTGCCGTTCTTCGGTGGTGTTTTTGCAAATCCATAGGCAACCTCCTTACTGAGATGCGCCCAGTATAGGGGATGGACGGGGCTGCCGTCTGTGATAAACTCACACAGATGTGCGGAAGTGTACGGCCTGCCGTTCGGGGCGGCATCTGGCGCGGGCCATTTTTCCGATGACAGATGCCCCATGTAACGCAAAAGCGCCGCAGACTGAAACCAATCTGCGGCGCATGTGTACTCAGAAGTTGTAGTCAAGGATCAGCCAGTCCAGGTCGCTGAAATCCTGCTCATCCAGGGACCAGTAGTTGTCGTCGCCCAGGGTGATCTGCACCACCTTGCTCTGGGCCTCCAGATACTCCGCCTCGGGCAGCTTTTCCAAGGTCAGGTCGATGACCAAGCGGCACCACTCCGCGTCATAAGCGGCGTACTCCTCATCGGTCATGGAGTCCACGTCCTGGCTGTAGAGAGCTTCGGCGCGGGCGTCGGGGGTGTCGCCCCACAGGGCCTCGGCAACCCGGTCAAATACGTCCAGAGGCTCCACAGTGACTTTGACGCCGAAGGTGCTGTCGTCCACCTCCGTGGCGGTATCCACGGTGTACTTGGCCTTGGCGTAGACCTGCTTATACATGTCAACTACCTCGGCCTTGAGTTCGTCGGTCAGGTCGTCGATCAGGAAGGCGGAGGCGAAAAAGTCAGCCTCGGTCTCCAGGCTGGACAGGTAGGTTTCCTCAGCCTCATTCTCGGTAATGTCGATCAGCTCCAGGAAGTCGGGATCATAAACGCCTTTGTAGTTCTCGTCCAGAATACCCTGAACATACGTGGTGGCATCGTCGGCGCTGAGACCGCCGCCGCAGGCGGAAAGGGATAGGACGAAGGTGAGGGACAGAGCGGCTGCGGTAACACGTTTCCAGATTTTGCGCATAGGGGTTCCTCGCTTTCTCTTCTCTTTTTTGAGTTCCGGTTCTCTTTATTTTATATAGTACGCGCCGGGGCGCGGACCGGATGGGGAACGGCCTGCGGCGGAATTGCCGCAGCAAAGCCCATGGGCTTTGCTCAAGGGGGCTGAAGGCGGACTCAGCCGCACAGGTCGATGATGGCCTGGGTAAAGATCTTGGCGGCGGTGAGCTGGTCGGCAATGCAGGTGTGCTCGTCGGCGCCGTGCATGTTGCCGTTAAAGCCGGGCATACAGCAGCCGAAAGCCACGCCGCCGGGAATATCGTGGACGTAGGTGCCTCCGCCGATGGCCAGGCACTCCCCCTTGTAGTCGGTGTACTGCTCGTAGCACTTGAGCAGGGCCTTGACCAGCGGGGAGTCAGCGGGGGTGTGGTGGGGAGCGTCCATCTCGCCGGAGACGGAAAAGCCAAACTTGGAAAAAGATGCCTCTGCGGCGGTGCGGCAGTTCTCATCGTTGGCGCAGATGGGTACCCGGCTGTCAAACTGGCCCTCCAGGCCGGTGCCGGTGACGGTCAGCAGGGAAAAGGCCAGGGTCAGCGCCCCGGACAGCTCATCGGACTGGGCGATGCCCAGGGCCTTGCCGGCGCAGTCGCCGTGAGGGAAGAGGGCGCTCAGGGCGCGGAGGGCGGCGGTGGAGCCCACCTTGGCCAGGGGAAGGGAGCAGAGCAGATGGAGCAGGCCGGTGATGGCGTTGACGCCCTCCTCCGGCAGGGAGGCGTGGGCGCCCTTGCCGCGGCAGAGGATGTGCAGGCTGTCCCCCTCCTCGCGCAGCTCGTAGCGCACGCCGGTCTCGGCGGCGGCCCGGTCGCAATAGGGGCGGGCGGCGTCGGCGGACAGGCCGGCCACCAAGCACTCGGCCTCCGGCGGGAGCACGTTGATGCGGAAGCCACCGCGGAACTCGGTCACCCGGGGGGTGGCGGTCTCCGCGGGCCAGGACTTGGTGAACACCGGCTTATAGCTGCCCTTCTCGATGTTGATGAGGGGGAACTCCGCGTCGGGGGAGAAGGCATAGGGGGCGTAGGGCTCCCGGGCGTAGTAGTAGGCGATGTCGCTGGAACCGCTCTCCTCGTCGGTGCCCATCAGCAGGCGGGCGTTGCGCCGGAGGGGGACGCCCAGCTCCTTCACGGCCTTCATGGCCAGCAGGACAGCGGCCACGGGGCCCTTGTCATCGTCGGTGCCCCGGCCGTAGAGCATGCCGTCCACCTCCTTGGGCACATAGGGCTCCGTCACTGTCCAGCCGGTGCCCTCGCCCACCACGTCCAGGTGGCAGAGAATGTGAAGGGCGGTCTCCTTGTCGTTGAGATCAGCGGTGCCCACGTAGTTATCGTAGTTGCGGGTGGCAAAGCCCAGCTCTTCGGCCAGCTTCAGACCCTCCGCCAGGGCGGCGGCGGGGCCGGGGCCGAAGGGCATGCCAGGCAAGGGCTCCTCCCGCACGCTGCGAATGCGTACCAGCCGGGAGATGGCCTCCACCAGCTCAGCCCGGCGCTCAGGGGCGTCAAAATAGGCGTTGATTTTTTCCTCGTACATGGCGTTATTCCTCCTCGCTCTCCTCCGCATGGGCGCCGGTCAGCTCACCCAGGTATTTATAGACCGTATACCGGGAGACCTGGAGCCGCTTGGCCACAAAAGGCACCGACTTGCGGAAGGAGAAAGCGTTCTTTTGGTCCAGAAGGGCGATGATCTTCATCCGGTCCCGCTTGTTCAGGGCGCTGACCGGCTTGCCAACGGCGGCCAGACACTCGTCAAAGACATCGGCCAGACGGCTGTCCCCGCCGTGCCACAGGGCGCTCTGAAGGTCGGCCTCCGCGCTCATGAGGTCCACCAGAATGCGGTTGGCGTACACCAGGGAGCTGTAGTCGAAGTTGATGCCAAGGGCCAGGTTGTATCCCTCCCCGATGAGGTGGAAGGTGCTGCTCTTGATCTGCTGGCCCGATGGGGTGGTGGCGTAGAGATTGACGAAGTCGGTTACCAGAGCGTCCTCGTCCAGCTCCTTGGCGGTGCCCAGGATGTCCAGGGTGGAGCCCACGGTCCGGCCGGAGACGTGCCCGTTGTAGATGGACAGGATGGGGTGGCGGGGGTCCCCCATGTCGTGGACCAGGGTCTCACAGGTGGAGCCGAACATCTCCGCGATGCCGCGGGCCGTCCGGTCCAGAAATTCAAAGGCTTCCTCACGGTCCATTGCCACAGCTCCTTTCCAGCAAACGATCAACCTTATTCTAACCGGACGCCGGGGAAAAAGCAAGATGATTTACAGATGGAGCGGGAACTGGTATACTGGGAGAAGAAAGGGGGAATTGTCACATGTCAATGTCAGCCGCGCAGGCCAGGCGGCAGGCCGTGGCCCAGGCGCTGGAGGAGGCCGTGGGGCCGGTGAGCGCCGCCGCCTTGGCCGAGCGCTTCTCCGTCAGCCGGCAGATCATCGTGGGCGATGTGGCCCTGCTCCGGGCCGGAGGGACGGATATCCTGGCCACGCCCCGGGGGTATCTCCTGGGCGGACGGGGAGGCGGCGTGGAGCGCACCGTGGCCTGTGTTCACGCTCCGGAGGAGATGGAGCGGGAGCTCAACGCCATCGTGGACGCCGGGGGCGAGGTGGTGGACGTAATCGTGGAGCACCCGGTTTACGGCCAGCTCACCGGACTGCTGGGGGTGCGCTCCCGGTACGACGTGGCTGAGTTCGTCCGGCGGGTGGAGGAGCACGGAGCCCGTCCGCTCTCAGCATTGACCGGCGGAATCCACCTGCACACGGTCCGCTGCCCCGATGAGAAAACGTTCCGCAGAGTGAGGAAATCACTGGAAGCTGAGAACTTTTTGCTTAATATGTGAAATTTGACTTACTAAAGTGTGATGGTATATATTAAATTTGACGAAAAAGTATTGCCAAATTGTGAATGATGGTGTATCATAAGGTACGAATCCTAGGGTTGGGGAGGCTTTTAGGATTCGCATTAAATAAGGGAGGGTTATTATGAACTCACCACGCATGAGACGCTTTGGGAAACTCTTGCTCGTCGTATTCGCCCTTGCATGTGTTCTTACCACAGCCGCATTCGCAGAAGGTGACGCTGAGGTTGTCAGCGCGGTTCACGGTACCATCGCGTCCCTGCTGCCGCCCGTCGTGGCCATCGGCCTGGCGCTGATCACCAAGGAAGTCTACTCGTCGCTGTTCCTGGGTATCCTGGTTGGCTGCTTCCTGCAGGTCAACGGCAATCCCATCGACGCGTTCCAG
The DNA here is from genome assembly GCF_964239415.1 of Clostridium sp. ATCC BAA-442. Classification (NCBI taxonomy): domain Bacteria; kingdom Bacillati; phylum Bacillota; class Clostridia; order Eubacteriales; family Clostridiaceae; genus Clostridium; species Clostridium sp. ATCC BAA-442. Next base: position 13,940 of record NZ_CAXSQB010000059.1, read on the forward strand.
TTCTTTGTCAGCCACCTGTGCTCCAATGCCGGCGGCAACATGGGTATCCTGATGTTCCTGGTCATCCTGGGCACCATGGTGGCCCTGATGATCCGGGCCGGCGGCTCCAAGGCCTACGGCGACTGGGCTGTGTCCCACATCAAGACCAAATCCGGCGCCCTGTGGTCCACCTTCATCCTGGCGATTGTGCTGGGCGTGGATGACTACTTCAACAACCTGACCACCGGCAACGTGATGCGCCCTGTGGCCGACGGCCACCACATCTCCCGCGCCAAGCTGTCCTACATGTGCGACGCCACTGCGGCGCCTGTTTGTATCATGATGCCCGTCTCCTCCTGGGCGGCGGCCGTTACCGGCGTAATCGGCAATGAGGAGGTCGGCTTCCAGATCTTCCTGCGGGCCATCCCCTTCAACTACTACGCCATCCTGACCCTGGTGTTCATCATTGTGATGACCTGCCTCAACATCGACTACGGCCCCATGCGCACCCACGAGCTCAACGCCGCCAAGGGCGACCTCTATACCACTCCTGAGCGTCCCTTTGAGAATGCCGCTGAGATGAAGTTTAATCCCGATGGCAAGGTCATCGACCTGGTCATTCCTGTTATTATCCTGATCATCGGCTGCGTGTCCTCGATGATCTATGTGGGCTTCCAGAACGGAGGCCATGACCTCATCACCGCCTTTGCCAACACCTCCGCCTTTGACGCCCTGCCTCTGGGCTCTCTGATCGCCCTGATCATCAACATGATTTATTTCATGGTGCGCCGCTCCATGAAGTTCACCGAACTGATGGACTGCCTGCCCGAGGGCTTCAAGCAGATGGTGCCCGCCATCCTGATCCTGTGCCTGGCCTGGACCATCGGCGACGTGACCAAGGGCCTTGGTGCCCCCGAGTTTGTGGCCGGCATCGTGAAGAACCTCAGCGGCAGCCTGTATGCCCTGCTGCCCGCCGTAGTGTTCATCATCGCCGCGTTCCTGGGTTTCGCCACCGGTACCTCCTGGGGCACCTTCTCCATCCTGCTGCCCATCGTCATCCCGGTGTTCTCCGGCGGTACTCCTGCTGTGGATCTGACCGTGGGTGACCTGAACAACAACCTGCTGATGATCTCCATCGCTGCCACTTTGGGCGGCGCGGTTATGGGCGACCACTGCTCTCCCATCTCCGACACCACGATCATGGCGTCCTCTGGCGCTCAGTGCTACCACCTGAACCACGTGGCCACTCAGTTGCCCTACGCTGTGACCGTCGCGGTTGTGGCCTTCGTCAACTATATCATCACCGCGTTTATCCAGGTTCCCTTCATCTGCCTGCCCATCGCCATTGTCTCTATGGTGCTTGTCATGCTGGTGATCGGCAAGGTCAACCACTCCATGAACGCCCACTCTCAGCGCGATTAACTCTTACATAAAAAACCCCCCGCTCTTGGAGCGGGGGGTTTTTTGCGCAGCACATGACTTTTTTTACAAAAATTTAGCGATTATTCTGTCGGATATTGACAAAGTGTGTTAAGATTTGCAAAAATCTATTGTCAAACTGTTAACAATCTTGTATGATAGCCCTCGAGTCCTTGGGTTGGGGAGCTTTTAGGATTCACAATTTCGTAGGAGGGCCATTATGAATTCACCACGTATGAAACGGTTCGGCCAATTCCTGCTGGTCATTTTCGCGCTTGCATGTGTCCTGATGACAGCAGCATTTGCCGAGGGCGACGTGGAGCATACCAGCTTTGTCTGGGGCACCGTCGCATCCTTGCTCCCGCCGGTGGCGGCCATCGTCCTGGCTTTGATCACCAAGGAAGTGTATTCGTCTTTGTTCCTGGGCATTATCGTGGGCTGCTTCCTGTATACCAACGGCAGCCCCATTGATGCGTTCCAGGATTTTGTCTCCCGCCTGACATCCAATGCCGGCGGCAACATGGGCATTCTGATGTTCCTAGTCATTCTGGGCACCATGGTAGCCCTGATGATCCGGGCCGGCGGCTCCAAGGCCTATGGCGACTGGGCTGTGAGCCATATCAAGACCAAGTCCGGCGCCCTGTGGTCCACCTTCATCCTGGCCATCGTGCTGGGCGTGGACGACTACTTCAATAACCTGACCACCGGTAATGTGATGCGGCCCGTCACCGACGGCCACCACATCTCCCGCGCCAAGCTGTCCTATATGTGCGACGCCACTGCGGCCCCTGTGTGCATTATGATGCCCGTCTCCTCCTGGGCGGCGGCTGTCACCGGTATCATCGGCAACGAGGAGGTGGGCTTCCAGATCTTCCTGAAAGCCATCCCCTACAACTATTACGCCATTCTGACCCTGGTGTTCATCGTTGTGATGACCTGCCTGAATATCGACTACGGTCCCATGCGCAAGCATGAGAACAACGCCGCCAAGGGCGACCTCTACACCACGCCCGAACGCCCCTTTGCCGGTGTGGAAGAGATGAAGTTCAATCCCAATGGCAAGGTCATTGATCTGGTACTGCCGGTGCTTGTGCTGGTGGGGGGCTGCGTGGGCTCCATGGTCTATGTGGGCTACCAGAACGGCGGCACCGACCTCATCACCGCCTTCGCCAATACCTCCGCCTTTGACGCCCTGCCTCTCGGCTCCCTGGTTGCCCTGATCTTTACCATGATCTTCTTCATGGTGCGCCGGGCCATGAGCTTCACTGAGCTGATGGACTGCCTGCCCAACGGCTTCAAGCAGATGGTGCCCGCCATCCTGATCCTGTGCCTGGCCTGGACCATCGGCGACGTGACCAAGGCCCTCGGCGCCCCCGAGTTTGTGGCGGACCTGGTGTCCAAGTTCGGCCCCGGCCTGAAGAACTTCCTGCCCGCCGTGGTATTCCTGATCGCCGCGTTCCTGGGTTTCGCCACCGGCACCTCCTGGGGCACCTTCACCATCCTGCTGCCCATCGTCATCCCGGTGTTCTCCGGCGGCATTCCCGCTGCCGATCTGACCTCGGAACTGATCAACGGCAACGATATGCTGATGATTGCCATCGCGGCCACCCTGGGCGGCGCAGTTATGGGCGACCACTGCTCTCCCATCTCCGACACCACGATCATGGCGTCCTCCGGCGCCCAATGCTACCACCTCAACCACGTGGCGACTCAGCTGCCCTACGCCATGACGGTGGCCGCCGTGTGCTTCGCCAACTACATTCTCGCATCCTTTATTCAGAATGTGGTTATCAATCTGGCCATTGCCATTGTGTGTATGGTAGTAGTCCTGCTGGTGATCGGCAAGCTGAACCACTCCATGAACCGCCACTCCCAGCGCGACTGAAATCCGCAGAGCTGATCAAAAATCCCCCGCTCCTTAGAGAGCGGGGGATTTTTTGCGGCTTATTTCGCAATCCAGAGCAGGTTGCTGTCGGTGACGAAGTTGGGCACGCTGTAGAGCACCAGAGCCTGGTCGATGCCGTTCTGGGCGATATAGTCGGCGATGGAGAGCTTGTAGTAGCGCAGATCCAGCAGGTGGATCTCAGAGAAGTGGGGGGTGAGGAAGGGCACCAGGGAGTCGGCGTAGGAGTCCCGGATTATCAGCAGCCTGGGGCCGTCGGGATTGTTGGCGTTCTTTACGACGCCCAAAGGCTGGTTGCCGCCCAGGAACATGGAGTACTTGTCCTTGACGGAGAGGAAGGAGGTGTCGTAGAGCTGCCGGGGTTCCTCCACCGGGTTGCCCTTGTTGTCGTAGGTGTGACTCGCCACGGTGATGCCGTCGTCGGGCACGTAGGTAGAGATGGTGTCCGGGCGCACCCACCGCACGCCGGAGGAGGAGAACACGGTGCCGTAGAACGCGGTGGAGCGGACGGTCTCGGTGTAGTCGTTCAGGGGTACGGGGGTGTAGCCCAGGGCGGTGGCCAGTCCGGTATAGCCGTAGTAAGCCCCCAGGCTGGTCCAGTGGTGGTCGGTGCGGTAGAAGATGTCCTCGCCCTTGTGCTCCCACAGGGGGGTGTAGAGGTCGGCCCAGGACGCACCGGGCACGGCAGCCTTGGCCTGCTCCAGAATGGCGGTCTGGCTGGCGTTGGGGGCTCCGGCGGGCAGCCGGTCGGCCCAGATGCAGGCTTGGGTGGGGATCAGGGAGAAGGTCACAGGGATATCCACATTTTCCACAAAGTTGTTCACATAATTCAGATTATTCGTCACCTTTTCCCCGTCTGGCTCGTCGAAGCGGGAGATCAGGGTGTCACCGGCGGCAAAATAGACATTGTTGTTCTCTTTCTTGCCCAGGACACGCTCGGTGGTGGACTTGAGGGCGATCCAGCCGTCCCGCCCCACAAACTGATCGGTGGTGTAGGTTTCGAAGTCCTTCATAAACTGCCCGTTCAGCAGGGTTTTGACACTGGGGACGGGGAGCTGCTCCAGGTTGCGGTTCTCCATCTGGGAGAAGGTGCGGTCGGGCGAGACGGCATTGGCCACCAGGAACACCCCGAGAAAGGCGCAGAACAGGGCGGAGAGGAAGATGCAGTATTTCTTTGTCATGGCTTGCCTCCTGAGTCAGAATCGGAAGTAGAGGAAGGGGTTGTAGGTGGCGTCCACCAGGTAGGCGGTGGAGAAGAGCAGCCCTGCCAGCAGCAGAATGGGGAGGAGCGCCAACCTGGGCTTTTCGGGCAGGCGCTTCCACAGCTTGGCGGCCAGCGGGGTGGAGGCCACAGCGGCGATGATAAGCATGGGGAGAAAAGAGAAAAAATAATACGATACGTTGTCGTTTGTCAGGCCGCCGCCCAGGCCGAACATGGCCTTGAGGTAGGCTCCCATATGGCCGAAGTCCTCCACGGCGAAGATGGCCCAGCTCACCAGTACCAGAAACAGGGTGTATAGGTGCTGGAGGGCGGCGGGAAGCTTCTGGAGGAGCTTGCCCAGGAAAGCCTTTTCCAAAATCAGCAGGACGGCGAAGTAGAGTCCCCAGATGAGGAAGTTCCAGCTCGCCCCGTGCCAGATGCCGGTGGCCGCCCACACCACCAGAAGGTTGAAAAACAGCCGGGGCTTGCTCACCCGGTTGCCTCCCAGGGGGATATAGAGGTACTCCCGGAACCAGGTGCCGAGGGAGATGTGCCACCGCCGCCAGAACTCGGTGACCGACTTGGCGATATAGGGGTAGTTGAAGTTGCGCATGAACTCGAAGCCCAGCATCCGGCCCAGGCCCACAGCCATGTCGGAGTAGCCGGAGAAGTCGAAGTAGAGCTGGAAAGCGAAAGCGGCCACGCCCAGCCATGCCCCAGCAGTGGTGAGCTCCCCGGCGGGGAGGGCCAGAATGGTATCCCACAGCTTGCCGATGTTGTTGGCCAGCAGGACCTTTTTCGCCAGGCCCACCACGAAGATCTGCACGCCGGAGGCAAACTGCTCGGGGGAGTGGGTGCGGTGGTCGATCTGGTCGCCCAGATCTTTGTATTTGATGATGGGACCGGCGATGAGCTGGGGGAAGAGTGTGACGAAGGTGCCGAAGTTGACGAGGCTGCGCTGCACCTTGGCGTCGTCCCGGTACACGTCGATGGTGTAGCTCATGGTCTGGAAGGTGTAGAAGGAGATGCCGATGGGCAGGCTCAGGCCTAGCTTCGGCATGAAGGAAAAACCGATGGCTTGGAGGCTGCCGGCAACGAAGTCCCAGTACTTGAAAAAGAACAGCAGAGCCAGATTGAAGATGACCGACGAGGCCACCGCCCACCGGGCCCCCCGGTCGTTGCCCCTGCGCTTGTACTTCTCCACCAGCATTCCGTGGGTGTAGTCGATGCCGATGGAGAGGAACATGATAAGGATATAGACCGGCTCTCCCCAGGCGTAGAACACCAGGTTGACCAGCAACAGCAACAGATTCCGCCATTTCAAAGGCGTAATATAGTACAGAAATAATACAATGGGGAGATATAAAAACAGGAAATACAGGCTGGAAAAGACCAACGAACCACCAACTCTCTTGTGAACTTCAGAAAAAGCCCGGCAGGTTGCCCTGCCGGGCACCCTTATTATACCCGCAAAAAATTACTTTGTATAGGTGTTAAATGCGGTTACCGCCTCGTCGGCGTACTCACTGACGGCGAAGAGGATGTAGTTGCCGTTGGTCACCAGCTTATAGTTCTGTACCAGCTCCAACTGCTCGGGCAGGTACTGGGACCACTGGGCCTCCAGATCATCCTGCCGTTTCTCCACGGCGGCCTTCACGGTATCCATCTTGCCGTCCTTCACCTTGGCGATAAAGAACTCGGTGGCCTGCACATTGACCATAGGCATCTTGCAGAGATAGCTGTCCAGATCAGCGGGATCAATGCCGTACAGGGCGGTCAGAGTGGCATCGTCCAGGTCGGTTAGGGAGGGAATGTCCAGCTTGGAGATGTCATTCCAGGTGGACTGCACCGCGTCCACCTGGGGCTCCGGCTCCACCGGCTCAGGGGTAGGCGTGGAAGTCGGCTTCTGCGTGGGCTTGGGGGTGGCGACCGGGGCGGAGGGTTTGGCGCTGGGTGCGGCGGAGGGAGCCTGGGAGGGAGTCTCCTCCGCGGGGGGCGTGGTC
>NZ_CAXSQB010000060.1:0-1135 GCF_964239415.1 Clostridium sp. ATCC BAA-442
CGGCGCGGCTCGCTCCCGCTCGCACGCCGCCTGCGCCCCGTGCGTCTCCTCTAGATCTCCCTCGGCCGGGCCGCCACCGCCTTCACCGCCTCGGCAAAGGCTGCACAGGCGTCCCCACCCGGCTTTCGTCGGGCAGGGGCCCCGGATTTCAACCCGATCGCCGGAAGTGAATTCCGGCGATGCAAGGTTTCGGCAGAGCCGAAACGCTTGACGCGCCTGCCGGCGCGGCTCGCTCCCGCTCGCACGCCGCCTGCGCCCCGTGCGTCTCCTCTAGATCTCCCTCGGCCGGGCCGCCACAGCCTTCACCGCCTCGGCAAAGGCTGCGCAGGCGGCGTTGCACGCGCTCTGGGTGCCGGTGAGGAGCCCGCCGCCGAAGTTGGTCTCACTGGGGGGCTCAAAGAGGGCGGCCAGCTCCACATCGGAGGCCTTGAGCGCCTCGTCCAGCCCCACCACCGCCTCCAGAGGCGGGGCGATCAGGTAGGCCAGGGCCTCACCCTCCCGCACGCCCGCCGTCTTGGACAGATAGGTGCCCGTGCGGGAGACGGTGTGGGCAAAATAGACGATGGAGCCGTCCTCGTTGGCGGAGCGGAAGCCCACCCCGCTGGCCATAAACTCGGCGCAGGCCCGCAGGCCGGACTGCACCTCCGCGGGGTTGGGCCCGGCCAGGATGCCGATGACCTCGCCGGCCAGCTTGGTAGAGGCGTTGCCCGCACCCGCGTAGAGGGAGCGGCCGTACACCACCTCCACCGCCGCGGCCTTGGTGGCCTCGTCCAGGGCGCAGTAGGTCACGTCGTCGCTGTCGGCGGTAATGATACCAATGGAGCGGTACTGCTGGGGTAAGCCCAGCTTTTCCGCCAGCGTCTCGCTGACGTTGGCGATGGTATGGGTGGCCAGTACATTGGCCGGAATCAAATCGCCTGTCATAATGTCACCTCCGTTGTTTTGTAGGGGCGGGTGCCCACACCCGCCCGCCGGATGGCGCAGGGACGGGGGAGCGGGGCGATGTGGGCATCGGCCCCTACGATCTCCCGCCTATTTGAGATCTATCCCGCTGGCCTTTTTCTCCAGCATAGTCTTGATCAGCTTCGCAATGTGAGCACCCGCCGTGGGGGGGGGGGGGGGGGGGGGGGGGGGG
>NZ_CAXSQB010000060.1:1140-9889 GCF_964239415.1 Clostridium sp. ATCC BAA-442
CCCGGGGCCCCCAAGCGTCTCTTTCATCTGCTCGGGCGAACTAAATTCGCCCGGCATCAAGGTTTTGCCCGCAGGGCAAAACGCTTGTACGCGCGATGCGCGCCCCGTGGAGGCGTCCGTATTTCACCGCAGATCAATGCCGCTGGCCTTCTTCTCCAGCATGGTCTTGATCAGCTCCGCAATGTGCGCGCCCGCCGTCCCCCGTGCGGCTGGCCGCACGGGGCTCCCAAACGCCTCTTTCATCTGCTCGGGCGAACTGAATTCGCCCGGCATCAAGGTTTTGCCCACAGGGCAAAACGCTTGTACGCGCGCCGCGCGCCCCGTGGAGGCGGGCGGACGTATTTCACCGCAGATCAATTCCGCTGGCCTTTTTCTCCAGCATGGTCTTGATCAGCTCCGCAATGTGCGCGCCCGCTTCCACGGCGGTGGTACCCTGGCGGTGAATGTTGGAGATCACCGTGCGCTTGGACTCAGGTATGCCGATGTGGGGCTTGTAGGTCAGGTAGGCGGACATGGACTCCGCCGTAACCAGGCCGGGCCGCTCCCCCACCAGCAGGCACACCGCCTCCGCGCCGGTCAGCTCCCCAATGTGGTCGGAGGCGCCCACCCGGCAGTATTTGATGAAGAGCACCGGGCCGCTCTCCAGGCCATAGGTCTTGAGTCCCGCCCTGGCCGCCTGGATGCAGTCCACCGCGTTGGCCTCGATGGCGGCAGAGGACAGGCCGTCCCCCACCGCCAGAACCACTTTGGGGTTCTGGCCCAGGGTCTTTTTGATGATGGCCTGATTGGCCTCGTCAAAGCGGCGGCCCCGGTCGGGGCGGGTCAGGTATTCGTCCTTGTTCTGGCACAGGGTCTGGACAGGGACAAAGCCGTTTTTTTCCGCAAAGGCGTCGTCCACGTGGGAAAACACCGAGTCCTGCGCCGCCGCGTGGTCGGCCCGCATGCGCAGCATGGATAGGGTCTGATAGCGGGCGCCCGCCCGTCCCAGGCCCAGCCGGGCGGGGGTGCGCAGCTTCAAATCCAGGAAGGCCGGACCGTTTCTGGGGTTTTTGACCAGATATTGCCGCCGCAAATCGGTCTCTGTGATGTCGTCCAGACAGCCGCCGGCCGCCGCAGCGGCGGTCACCGGGGTGGCCTTGGCCGGGGCCGCGGCGTTGGGCTGGCCCGCCAGCTCCAGCACCATGCGCTCCACCAGGGAGCGCAGCTCTTGTTCGTTCATATTGTCACCTCAATGATATAGGGCGGGCGAACACAGTTCGCCCCTACGGGATGGGAGTAGGCGGCGGGGGGAAGCCCCCGCCCTACAGGGTGCGCGTGTGGGCCGCCGATTCACGCCAGCAGGACGGACGCATCCCCCGCCAGCTCCGTCAGCCTGCCGTTTTCCACAAAGCCCATCTTCTCCAGCCACGCCTGGAAGGGCGGGATGGCGGTGAGGCCGTAGAGCTCCCGCAGGGCGGCGGTCTCGTGGAAGCCGGTGGTCTGGTAGTTGAGCATCACGTCGTCGCCGTGGGGGATGCCCATGAAGTAGTTGCACCCGGCGGCGGTGAGGAGGACGGCCAGATCCTCGATGTCGTTCTGATCGGCCTTCATGTGGTTGGTGTAGCAGGCGTCGCAGCCCATGGGGATGCCGGTGAGCTTGCCCATGAAGTGGTCCTCCAGGCCCGCCCGGATCACCTGCTTGGAGTTATACAAATACTCCGGCCCGATGAAGCCCACTACCGTATTGACCAGGAAGGGCTGGAACCGCTTGGCGAAGCCGTAGCACCGGGCCTCCATCACCACCTGGTCGGCCCCGTGGTGGGCCTCGGAGGACAGCTCAGAGCCCTGGCCGGTCTCGAAGTACATGACGTTGGGGCCGGTGGCGGTGCCCTCCCGCAGGGCGAGCTGGCGGGCCTCCTCGATGAGCTTGCCGTCCAGGCCGAAGGCCTCGTTGCCCTTCTGGCTGCCGGCGATGGACTGGAAGATCAGGTCGCAGGGTGCCCCCTGGCGCACCGCCTCCATCTGGGTGGTCACGTGGGCCAGCACGCAGATCTGGGTGGGGATGTCCCAGCGGGTCTTGATCTCCTGGAACCGGTCCAGCACCCGCCGGACGCTCTCCACACTGTCGTCCACCGGGTTAAGGCCCAGCACCGCGTCCCCCGCGCCGAAGGTGAGGCCCTCCAGCAGGGAGGCCATGATGCCGTCGGGATCGTCGGTGGGATGGTTGGGCTGGAGGCGGCAGGACAGGGTACCAGGCAGGCCGATGGTGGTGTTGCAGTGGGCGGTGACGCGGATTTTTTTGGCCGCGTAGATGAGATCCAGATTGCTCATCAGCTTGGCCACGGCGGCGATCATCTCCGCCGTCAGGCCGCGGCTCACCCGGCGGATGGCGTCGCCGCCGTTTTTCTCATCCAGCAGCCACTCCCGCAGCTCGGCCACCGTCCAGTGCTTAATCTCATCGTAGATCTTCTCGTTCACGCCGTCCTGGATGATGCGGGTGACCTCGTCCTCCTCGTAGGGGACGGCGGGGTTGGCCCGCAGATCGGCCAGGGTAAGGTTGGCCACCACCACCTTGGCCGCCACCCGCTCCTCGGCGTTCTCCGCCGCAATGCCCGCCAGCCGGTCGCCGGACTTCTCCTCGTTTGCTTTGGCCAGGGCGTCCTTTACCGACTTAAACTCGTACACGTGCCCCAGCAACTTTGTTTTGAGTATCATGTGATCGCTCCTTCGCGGTTACGATTTGTTGAATACCAGCGTCTTGATGACAACTGGTAATACCGCGCCGCCCGCCACGGGCGCGCCGATGTCGATATAATCGCCGTTGTCCACCCCCACGCTGTCCAGGCAGAGGAGGGGGCCCTCCACCCTCTGGGCCATGGCCTGACCCAGCACCTTGGCCTGGTCGGCCTCCACCAGCACTACGGGGGCGATCCCTTGGGCGCGCAGGGGCTCCAGCCCCCCGGCAATCCCGCGGGCCAGCTCGTCCACCCGGGCGTAGGAGGGGTTTCCCTCCCCCCGCAGGGCCAGGGCAAGCGGGCTCAGCCCGCCCTCGTCGGCAAACCACCCCAGCTTGTCCCGGATGCACTGTGCCAGGGCGGCGGCGTCCCCCCGCTCTTCCTCTCCGGTCAGCTTGAGGATGGGGAGGTTCTTCAGGGGGAAGGCGATGTCCCGGTAGTAGATGGTGGAGCCGGACAGCTCGGTGGAGTGGCTCCCCGCCCCCACCACCGTGGCCCGGATGGTCTCCTCCCCCCGGAAGCGCCCCGCCGCCTGAAAGGCGGGGGAGACCGCGATGGCCCGTCCCAGCAGCACGCCGATATCGCCGTAGGCCTTCCAGTCGCCGGGGGGCGCGTAGATGCAGTCGGCCACACCGCCGGAGAAGGAGACCACCGGCACCGCCCGGGGCTCCCAGCGGGTTCCCTGGGTGAGAAAGGCGTCCAGCCGGTCCCGCCCAGGCCGCAGGCCCGCCGCCTGCTCCAGGGCCTCCACCATGGAACGGATGACGGGCTCCAACCCCTCCGGCGCGGCCTTTTGCCCAACCGCCGGGGGCGATGCCCACATCTCCCCGCGCTCCAGCACCGGTGAGACATAGGTCACGGTTCCTTCCCGGTCAAGCTTGATCAGCCGCCCGCCCACGTCCAGGCAGCCGGTGGCCGCCAGCTCCCCATGGGAGTAAAGCGCCAGGTTGGATGTGCCGCCGCCGATGTCAAAGTGTAATACATCCGTGTGATGCTCCCTGGAGTATTCATCCGCGCCCGCCCCCCGGGCGGCCAGAATGGACTCCAGATCCGGCCCGGCGGTGGCTACCACAAAGTCCCCGGCGAACTGGGAGAGGGCGGAGAGCACCTCCCGGGCGTTTTCCTTGCGGGCGGTCTCTCCCGTGATGATCACCGCCCCGGTGTCCACCTGCTCCGGCGCAAAGCCCGACTTCCGGTACTCTTCCGCCACGATGGTCCGCACCCCCTCGGCGTCGATCACGGTGTCGGAGAGCAGGGGTGTGAAGTGAATCCCGCTGCGGTAGAGCACCTCCCGATCCTCGATGGCGATGCGGGGCACCGAGAAGGGGTTAGCCCGGTTGGCCAGGGTCAGGCGGGAGAGAATGAGCTGGGTGGTGGAGGTGCCGATGTCGATGCCGACCGATAACAGGCTTTCACTCATTTCGGCACCTCCACCACCGGGGCCCCGCTCCGCGGGGCGGGCGTATGCCCGTAAAATCGACGCAACGCGGAGATTTTCCGCAGGCGGAATTCACTTCCGCCGAGGATGTCAACATCATACGGGGCCCCCAGACAGGCTGGCCTGTCGGGGGACACGAGGTGCCGATGTCGATGCCGACCGATAACAGGGTTTCACTCATTTCGGCACCTCCACCACCGGGCCCCCGCTCTGCGGGGCGGGCGTATGCCCGTAAAATCGACGCAACGCGGAGATTTTCCGCAGACGGAATTCACTTCCGCCGAGGATGCGAACATCACATGGGGCCCCCAAACAGGCTGGCCTGTCTGGGGAGACGCGGCGCCGGTGTCGATGCCGACGGATAATAAGGTCTCCTCCATCACGCCAGCTCCCTCAGCAGACTCTTCAAGTCCTCCGCCGCCGCGGGGCGGGGGTTGGAGGGTGCGCAGAGATCCGCCTGCGCCGCTTCGGCCAGGCCGTCCAGCGCAGCGGTGAGTTCCTTTCCCTCCACTCCGCAGGCGCTCAGGCGTTCGGGCAGCTTGAGCTGGGCGCGCAGCCGGTTCAGTCCCGCGGCCAGGGAGCGCGGATTGGCCGCCAGGCCGCACAGCCTGGCCAAACGTCCGTATTTCTCCGCCGCTGTCCCATCGGCGGCGTTGAAGTGGATGACGTGGGGCAAAATCAGGGCGTTGAGCCGCCCATGGGGGAGGTGAAACCGCCCGCCCAGAGCGTGGGCCAGGCTGTGGCAGATGCCCAGCCCGGCGGCGTTGAAGGCGATGCCCGCCAGGTTGGAGGCCAGCAGCATGTTCCCTTTGGCCCCGCTCTCCCCCGCCGTTTCCCAAGCGGGGCGCAGGTTCTGCCAGGCCAGGGTAAACGCCTTCTCCGCCAGGGCGTCGGTGTAGGGCGTGGCCCCGCGGGCCACGTAGGCCTCGGCGGCATGGGTGAGTACGTCCATGCCCGTGTCCGCCGTCACGGCGGGGGGTACCCCCGCCAGCAGGGAGGGGTCCAGAATGGCCTCGTCGGGCAGAAGGGCGTCGTCCACCAGGGGGTACTTGACTCCCTTCGCCCGGTCGGTCAGCACGGCGAAGGAGGTGACCTCCGAGCCGGTACCCGCCGTGGTGGGCACCGCCACAAAGCGGATGTCCGCCCCGGTCCCCAGCTTCTTGCCGAACTCCAGCATGGCCTTGGCGCAGTCCATGGGAGAGCCGCCGCCGAAGGCCACCACCGCCTGGGGGCGGAACTCCGCCAGCGCCCTGGCCCCCTGGGCCACCAGCTCCAGGGGCGGGTCGGGCACCACCTGGTCGAACACCTCCACGGTGCAGTCCCGCAGGCGGGCGCGTACCCGCTCCAGCAGGCCGGACTGGGCCAGGAAGGAGTCGGTAATCACCATCACCCGCCGCCCGGCCAGCCCCTCCAGGGCCGCCAAGGCGTCCGGTCCAAAGAAAATTGTGGGCTTGAGTTGAAATCGTTCCATCGCGCTTCCCCTGTTTCTTCCTTGATGGGGTTAGTATGGCAGGCCAGGAGAAAGTTATACGGCTCTCTTTTCTTTGCTTTTCTGCACAAAAAATTTACTGGTTTTTCATCAGATTTGACCTTTACAACGGGAGTTCTTCGGTATATTATTGATCCGAAAAATATTTAGTGCTAATTATTTTTTGTTTTATCCATTTAACAGAGGAGGCTATTCTATGGCAGAGCTCCAGACGGAGCGCTCCTTCGTGGTTGAGCTGACCCCGGAGGGCGTTCAGGAAATCCAGTCCCACAAAAATATCTACACCGAGGACACAAAGCCCATTCCCCTGTCCGGCCGCGAGTGGTCCACCAAGAACTACATAACCCTCTGGACCGGTATCCTGGTTTCCATTCCCGTGTATATGATGGCCAGCGCCCTGCTGTCCGCCGGCCTAACCTGGTATCAGGCGCTGTTTATCTGCGTGCTGGGCCACACGCTGGTCCTCATCCCCTCCATCCTGCTGGGAAAGTTCGGCTCCCGCTACGGCGCCAGTTTTCCCGTCCTGTCCAAGATGGTATTCGGACCCAAGGGCACGGCCATTCCCACCATCATCCGTGCCTTCATGGGCTGCCTGTGGTTCGGGATTCAGAACTGGATCGGCGGCACAGCTCTGGACGCCATCATCGCCGTCATCTTCCCGGCCTACACCGGTCTGGCGTTCCACAGCTTCCTCAGCTTCGGCCTGTTTGTACTCATCAATTTCTACATCGGCTACCACGGCAGCCGGGCCATCCGCTTCCTGGAGGATTTCGCCGCCCCCATCCTGATCATTCTCAGCGGCGTAGTCATTGTCTGGGCCTTCTGGCTGGCCAGTCAGAAGGGAGGATTTGCCGCACTGTTCACCACTCAGGTGGCAGGCGGCAACGGCGAGAGCTTCTGGTCTCAGTTCTTCCCCTCCCTGACTTCCATGATCGCCTTTGACGCCACCATCGCCCTGAATTTCTCCGACTACACCCGCCACGCCAAGACTGAGGGGGCCCAGGTGAAGGGCCAGCTCATCGGTGCGCCCATCATGACGGCCTTCATCGTCTTTGTGGGCATCTGCGGCACCTCCGGCTCCGAGCTGGCCTTCGGCGAGGCCTTCTGGGATCCCAGCATTCTGGTCTCCCACTTCGGCAATCCCGCTGTGGTGATCATCTTCTCCCTGTTCATCATCCTGGCCACCCTGACCACGAACGTAGCCTGCAACCTGGCGGCCGCCTCCGTGGTGTTCTCCTCCCTCTTTGGCAAGGTGCTCACCTACAAAAAGGCCGTCGTGGTGGCCACGATCCTCTCCATCTGCTTCCTGCCCTGGAAACTGGTTGAGAATCCCGAGAGCTATGTGTATACTTTAAATGGAACCCTGGCCGTGTTCCTGGGTCCCATCACCGGCATCTGTCTGGCGGCCCTGTGGAGCCAGTACCGCAACCGTCTCCGCCTGCCCGACCTCTACTACCAGGACGGCGGCGCCTACTACTATCAGGGCGGCTGGAACGTGCTGGCCCTGGTGACCATGGCAGTCCTGTTCATTTTCATTTTCGTGTGCCAGTTTATTCCCGTCCTCAGGTGGATCTACGACAGCTCCTACCTGCTGGGCTGTGTGTTCGCCTTCGTGATTTACAGCGCCCTGTGCAAGCGCCAGGACCGCTGAACACATTGGTTTCCACATCCGACATCTGATAAAGGGGGTTCTTATGCGTACCATCATTCAAAACGGCACCATTGTCAGCGACACCGCCGCCTTCCGGGCCGACCTGCTCCTGGAGGACGGCGTGGTGAAGGCCGTGGGGGCGGGGCTGTCGGCCCCGGACGCCCAGGTGATCGACGCCTCCGGCAAGTACGTCCTGCCCGGCGCGGTGGACGTGCACACCCACATGGATCTCCAGGCCGGGGCCCACCGGGCGGTGGACGACTTCTACACCGGCACCGTGGCCGCCCTGCGGCGCCACCACCACCATCGTGGATCACATGGCCTTCGGCCCCAAGGGCTGCTCCCTGTGGCACCAGGTGGAGGAGTACCACCGTCTGGCCGACGGAAAGGCGGTCATCGACTACGGCTTCCACGGCGTGCTCCAGCATGTGGATGAACGGGTGCTCCGGGAGATGGGGGAGCTTGCCGACCGGGAGGGCATCACCAGCTTCAAGGCCTATCTGACCTATGACTTTGGCCTGGACGACGGGGCCCTGTTCCAGGTGCTCCGCCAGGCCAGGGAGGACGGTATCGTGATCCCCGCCCACTGCGAGAACGATGGAGTGGTCAACTACCTGCGGGGCTGGTACAAGGCCCAGGGCCTCACCCAGCCCATCTACCACGCCAGGAGCCGCCCCGCCCGCTGTGAGGCGGAGGCGGTGAGCCGCCTGCTCCACCTGGCCGCCATGGCCGGGGAGGCGCCGGTGTACGTGGTGCACCTGTCCAGCGCCGCCGGCCTGGCCGAGGTGCGCAAGGCCCGCGCCCAGCGGCAGAAGGGCGTGGGCGTGGAAACCTGCACCCAGTACCTCACCCTCACCGAGGCCGCCTACGCAGACCCCCAGGAGGGCCTGAAGGCCGTCATGTCCCCGCCACTGCGAACCCAGGCGGACTGCGACGCCCTCTGGCAAGGGCTCCAGGACGGGGTGATCGACGCCGTGGCCACCGACCACTGCCCCTTCCACTTCGCAGTGGAGAAGCAGTTCGGCGCGGGCGACTTCACCGCCTGCCCCAACGGCGCCCCCGGCGTGGAGGAGCGGCTTCCGGTGCTGTACTCGGAGGGGGTGGCCAAGGGCCGCCTGTCGATCTGCGAGCTGGTGCGCCTGCTGTGCGCCAACCCCAGCCGCCTCTACGGCCTCTACCCCCGGAAGGGCACCCTCCAGCCCGGCGCCGACGCCGACGTGGTCATCCTCGACCCGGCCAAGCGCCGCACCCTCACCCACGCCGGGCTGCACTCGGCGGTGGATTACACCTGCTATGAGGGTATGGAGCTCCAGGGGGCCATTGACCTGGTGCTCTCCCGCGGAGAAGTGGTGGCCCGGGACAACCAGTTCGTGGGCAAGCGGGGCGCTGGACGCTACCTCAAGCGGGGCCATAGCATCCTGGCCGAATAAATACAAAACGAGCGCCGCCCGCAAAGC